>JALNWC010000041.1 GCA_023231075.1 Rhodoferax sp. | reverse complement strand
CTTCCAGCCGCACCAGATCACCGAGCGCGACACCAATATTGCCATTGGCACCGGTTACCTCAAGCTGGTGCTCGACGACTTTGCCGGCTCGATGCCGATGGCTGCCGCTGCCTACAACGCGGGCCCGGGCCGGCCGCGTGCCTGGCGTGGACAAGCGGGGGCGCCGGTGATGGAGGCCGCCATCTGGGCCGAAAACGTGCCTTTTGCCGAGACCCGTGATTACGTCAAGAAGGTGCTGGCCAACACCACCATTTACGCGGCCATGATCAGCGGCCAGACCCAGTCGCTCAAGGCCCGGCTGGGCCAGGTGGGGCCGAGGGAGGCCGACGCGACCGGCGTCGGCACCGACTTGCCTTGACCGTTATCATGGTGGGTCCGCCTTTTCGTTGTTGAACGACTATTTGGAGACTCCATGCGTCGCGCTCCTCTGATCGCCCTGTGTTTTGTCTTTCTGAGTGCCGCGGTCCCGGCCCAGGACCGTTCCGCCAACCGCCTGCTGCGTGTCCAGGCTGCCAGGCTGGTGCGCGTTTGCATCTGGCCCGACTACTACAGCGTCACTTACCGCAATCCCAAAACACAGACGCTGTCCGGCATCGACATCGAGATGGCGCAGGCGCTTGGCAAGGAACTGGGGGTTGGCGTCGAGTTCGTCATTTGTTCCGGCGTCGGCTGCCACGGGCCTTGTTGCTGGGGCTGTTGCTGTTGGTTGCGACCGCGCTGGGCATTGCCTCTTACACCCTGTGGCGGCTGCGTGCCGACGCCTTGGCCAACGGCCTGAAGGTGGCGGCCTTGCAGGCTTACAGTTTTGAGGATTTCCTGACGCAAAACTTGCGCATCTCCGAGCTGGCTGTGGACAACATCATGTCCGCCGACAACCCGACCGCTGACCTGCGCCGCATCGAGGACACATTCATCGTCACGCTGCGCAATTCGCCTTTCATGCGATCCCTGTCGCTGCTCGATGCGCATGGACGCATTCTGGCGAGTTCCAACCCGGCCAATGTCGGCCTGATCGTTGACACCGCGGCTTATCTGCCGGTGGCTTCTGCCCGGCAAGACCTGTTGCGCATTGGCCAGCCCTGGGCCCGGCGCGATTTTGCCGACGGGCGTGCCACCAGCGCCGATGCACCGGTGAGTGCAGACGAGCAAAGCTTCATTCCGGTCACCATCACACGGCAGGACGAGGCGCACACGGTGCGTGTGTTGATGGCGCTCAATCCCGATTATTTTGTGGGCCGTCTGGCGGCTCTGGTGGCGCAGGATCAAGGCATGGTCGAGATCCTGCGGTATGACGGCACGCTGCTGATGAGTACCGACGCCCAGGCCGCCGTGGGCGTGTTGCAGCACGAGGTCGGGCGTCGCATGGCGGCAAGCGACGCGGAGTCGGGAACTTACACGCAAACGGATGGCCATGACCGGGCCCGGTTAACCGCCTTTCGGGCGTCAAGCCTGTACCCTTTTGTGGCCGTCGCGCGGCTCGATCGCGACAGTGTTCTGGCGCCCTGGCGCACCGAAGCCAGAATCCTGCTCGGCATACTGGCCCCGGTGTTGCTGGTGCTCATCGGCCTGGCCATCGCCTTTTACAACCGCCAGATGGCCTTGCTCAAGCAGCGCGCACTGTCTGAGCAGCGCGCGCAGACGGAACGCCTGCTGCGCATCAACGCCGCAGTCTTCGAGGCCAGTTCGGAAGCCATTCTGGTGACCGACATCGACGCCAATATCCTGTCGGTCAACGCCGCGTTCACGCGCATCACGGGCTATACCGAGCAGGAGGTGTTGGGGCGCAATCCCCGGCTGTTGTCTTCGGGGCAGCATGACCGGGCATTCTTTGCATCGCTGTGGGGTCACTTGAAACAAGCCGACATGTGGCGCGGTGAACTGGTGAACCGGCGCAAGGACGGCAGCCTGTTTGATGCCCATCTGGCCATCAGCACCTTGCAGGATCACCTGGGCGGCTTGCGCCACTATGTGGGGGTGATTTCGGACATTACCGAGAAAAAACAGGCGCGCATGGCACGCGATGAGGTGTTCAATCGCTTCAAGAAAATTGCCAGTCGCGTGCCGGGGGTGCTTTACCAGTTCCGGCTGCGCGCCGACGGCACGGCGTCTTTTCCCTATGTCAGCGAGGCCATCGGCGCCTTGTACCGTCATCGCCTGAGCCCCGCCGATGTGCAGGACGATGCCGGACCGATTTTTGCCTTGATCCACCCGGATGACCTGGAAGCTGTCTCGGCCAGCATTCAGCAATCCGCACAGCAGCTGACGCCGTGGGAGCACGAGTACCGGATCCGGTTCGACGATGGCGTGGAGCGCTGGCTGCATCCCAGCGCGACGCCGGAACGCGAACCCGATGGGGCCGTGCTGTGGCACGGCTATATTTCGGATGTCACCCAGCGCAAGCTGACCGAAGAAAAGCTCACGCTGGCCGCCAGTGTTTTTGGCACCGCCCGGGAAGGCATCATGATCACCGACACGACGGGTACCATCATCGATGTGAACCAGGCGTTCAGCCTGATCACGGGTTACGGCCATGATGAAGTGATTGGCAAAAACCCGCGCCTCCTGAAGTCGGGGCGGCAGGACAAGGCCTTTTACGACGCCATGTGGCGCGACCTGCAAGACAAGGGTCACTGGTACGGCGATATCTGGAACTGTCGAAAAAATGGCGACATCTATGCCGAGATGCTGACGGTCAGCACGGTGTCTGACGTCCACGGCAAGCCCCATCATTACGTGGCGATCTTTTCTGACATCACCGAAGCCAAGCAGTACGAGCAGCAACTGCACCATATTGCCCATTACGACGCCCTGACCCATTTGCCCAATCGCGTGCTGTTGGCTGACCGCCTGACCCAGTCGATGTTGCACAGCCAGCGGCGCGGCCTCAAGCTGGCGGTCCTTTTTCTGGACCTGGACGGTTTCAAGGCGGTCAACGACCGCTTTGGTCATGATGCCGGTGACCACTTGCTGGCGGTGCTTGCCAACCGCATGAAGCTGACCCTGCGCGAGGGTGATACCCTGGCGCGCATTGGGGGCGGCGAGTTTGTTGCGGTGTTGGTGGACCTGGCGAACGACGCCGAGCTTCTGCCCATGCTCAACCGCTTGCTGGGCGCGGTGGCCGAACCGGTGGCCTTCAATGACGCCAGCTTGCAGGTGACCGCCAGCCTGGGGGTCACCTTTTACCCGCAGGAGGCAGAAATCGATGCCGACCAGTTGCAGCGTCAGGCGGACCAGGCCATGTACCAGGCCAAGCTGCTGGGCAAGAGCCGGTTTCATGTGTTTGATACCGAGCATGACCGCAGCGTGCGGGGTCACAATGAAAGCCTGGAGGAAATGCGTGATGCGCTGGACAGCGGGCAGTTGATCCTGTTCTACCAGCCCACGGTCAATCTGCGCACGGGCCGCCTCGTGGGTGTCGAGGCGCTGATCCGCTGGCAGCATCCGGGCCGTGGCTTGCTCGGGCCAGGCCTTTTCCTGCCCGTCATCGAGAACCATGCGCTGGCGGTCGAATTGGGTGAATGGGTCATGCACACCGCGCTCGATCAGGTTCTGGCCTGGCAAGCCCAGGGGCTCGATCTGCCGGTGAGTGTGAACGTGGGCGCACGCCAGTTGCAGCAGCGCGATTTTCTCGGGCGTCTGCAAGCCATCCTGTCCCGGCACCCGTCGGTCCCGGCCGACAGACTGGAGCTTGAGGTACTGGAAACCAGCGCGCTGGAGGATATCGGCGGGGTGACTCACGTCATCGAGCAATGCGGGTTGATGGGGGTGTCGTTTGCCCTGGACGATTTCGGCACCGGCTACTCCTCGCTGAACTACCTCAAACGCCTGCCGGTGGCGCGCATCAAGATTGACCAGAGTTTTGTGCGCGACATGTTCGACGACGCCGATGACCTGGCCATTTTGCAGGGGGTGATCGGTCTGGCCCATGCCTTCAAGCGGGAAGTCATTGCCGAAGGGGTTGAAACCGTGGCACACGGCAGCGCGTTGCTGCAATTGGGCTGTGAACTGGCCCAGGGCTACGGCATTGCCAAGCCCATGCCGGGGCCGGAACTGCTGGCCTGGGCGCAGGCCTGGCAGGCCGACCCGGTGTGGATGAACGCGCTCAAGCAGCAGCCTGGGCAGCGGCTGGCTGCTAGCATGACGCCTTTGGAGGCCGCTTCGTGAAACTCTACATTGGCAATAAAAATTACTCGTCCTGGTCGATGCGCGCCTGGGTGCTGCTGACCCAGGCCGGCATTCCGTTTGACGAGGTGATGCTGCGCTTTGACGCCTTCACCCCCGATTCACAATTCAAGACCGCGCTGCACAAGGTGTCGCCCAGCGGCAAGGTGCCGGTGCTGCTGGACGGCGAGCTGGCGGTGTGGGACACGCTGGCGATTGCCGAATACCTGGCCGAGCAATTTCCTGAAAAAGCGCTGTGGCCCCATGACAAGGCGGCCCGGGCAAGGGCGCGCAGCCTGTGCGCCGAGATGCACAGCGGCTTTACCGGCCTGCGCACGCATTGCCCGATGAACATCGAAGCCAGCCTGCCCGAGGCCGGTGCCCTGGTCTGGCGCGACCAGCCTGCGGTGCGCGCCGATGTGACCCGCCTGATCGCCATGTGGCGGCAGTGCCTGGACGCGCATGGCGGGCCCCTGCTGTTTGGCAACTTCAGCGTGGCCGATGCCTTTTACGCCCCGATCTGCATGCGTTTGCGGACCTATGCCTTGCCCTTGCCTGCTGACATTGCGGCTTATGTCCAGCGTGTTTGCGAACTGCCGGGGGTCAAAGCCTGGATCGATGGCGCGCTGGCCGAACAGGATTTTCTTGACTTTGAAGAGCCTTACCGCTTGTCGCGCTGAGGTGCCGGGCTCCGATATGCAAATCTACCTGGTGGGGGGTGCGGTGCGCGATGCGCTTCTGGGCCTGCCCGTGAAAGACCGCGACTGGGTGGTGGTGGGCAGCACGCCGGAACACATGGCGGCTCAGGGTTTTGTGCCGGTGGGCAAGGACTTTCCGGTGTTCCTGCACCCGCAGACCCATGAGGAATATGCGCTGGCGCGGACCGAACGCAAGACGGCAGCGGGCTACCGTGGTTTTGTCGTCCACGCGGCGCCCGAGGTCAGCCTGGAGCAAGACCTGGCGCGGCGCGACCTCAGCATCAATGCCCTGGCCGTGGCGGCGGCGCGGCTTGGCCCCGGCGGCGCCTTTGACCGCCAGGACGTCATCGACCCCTATGGCGGTGTGCAGGATCTGGCCAACAAGCGGTTTCGCCATGTTGGCCCGGCTTTTCGCGAAGATCCGGTGCGACTCCTGCGGCTGGCGCGCCTGGCGGCGCGTTTCCCCGATTTCACGCTGGTGCCCGAGACCGGGGAATTGATGCGCGAGATGGTGACCAGCGGCGAGGTCGACCACCTGGTGCCCGAGCGCGTCTGGCAGGAGTTGTCCAAAGGACTCATGGAAGCCATGCCGTCGCGCATGTTTGCCGTGCTGCGCGACTGTGGCGCGCTGGCCCGATTGCTGCCTGAAGTGGATCGCTTATGGGGGGTGGCGCAGCGCGCCGACTATCACCCCGAGGTCGACACCGGGGTTCACGTGATGATGGTGCTGGACATGAGCGCGCGCCTGCAGGCCCCGCTGCCGGTGCGGCTGGCCTGCCTGTGCCATGACCTGGGCAAGGGCAACACCCCGGTCGACATCCTGCCGCGCCACTTGGGGCACGAGCAGCGCAGCCTTGGTTTGCTGCAAAGCCTGTGCGCGCGCCTGCGCGTGCCCACCGACTGCCGGGAACTGGCCGAGGTGGTGGCGCGCGAACACAGCAATATTCACCGCGCCACCGGGCTCGATGCCGCCGCTCTGGTGCGGCTGCTGGAGCGCTGCGACGCGCTGCGCAAACCGGCGCGCTTTGCCCAGGTCCTGCTGGCCTGCGAATGTGATGCGCGCGGGCGGCTGGGTTACTCTGACGCCGCCTATCCGCAAGGTTCGCATTTGCAGGCGGTGCTGGCGGCCGCCCAGGGGGTCGACACCCGTGACATCGCGTCCCGGGCCATGGCGGGCGGCGCCAAGGGCCAACACATCGCGCAGGCCATCCATGCCGCCCG
This sequence comes from Rhodoferax sp., assembly GCA_023231075.1. Lineage (GTDB taxonomy): Bacteria > Pseudomonadota > Gammaproteobacteria > Burkholderiales > Burkholderiaceae_C > Rhodoferax. The sequence goes on along the minus strand of JALNWC010000041.1, from coordinate 5,985 downwards.
CGTGGCCGCGGTGCGGACGGCCCTGGCGTCGCAATGGCAGAACGCGTGAACTCCTCGGGTATGCTTGCCACATGTCCAATTTGCTGATCATTGAAGACGACGAGTTGCTGCGTGACGGCTTGTCGGCGCAGTTGACCCAGGTCGGCCACAGGGTCATGGCCGCGGCGGATGGCGAGGCTGCGCAGGTCTTGCTGGAAACACAGCGCTTTGACGGGGTGGTGCTCGACCTGGGCTTGCCCAAAATCAGCGGCATGGACGTGCTGCGCTGGGTGCGCAAGCGCCTGCCCGCCTTGCCGGTGCTGATCCTGACGGCGCGCGAAGGCGTGGATGACCGGGTGCAGGGGCTCAACGCCGGCGCCGATGATTACCTCACCAAACCCTTCAACATGGCCGAGCTGCAGGCCCGCCTGGGCGCCCTGCTGCGGCGCGCCCGCCTGCCCGCTTTTGGTGGCTCGCTGGAGCTGGCGGGTAGCCAGACGGCCCGGTCGCTGCGGGTCGATGCCACGCTGCCACAGGCCTGGCTGGGCGACGAGGCGCTCGAACTGACCCAGCGCGAGTGGGCCTTGTTGTCCTTGCTGGTCACCCACGCCGGTCGTGTGGTGAGCCGCGAGGATGTGCTGGAAAGCTGGCAGAGCGAACCCGGCGAGCCCGGCGCCCTGGCCTCCAATGCGCTGGAGGTGTATATCCACCGCCTGCGCCGCAAGCTGGTGGACTCGGGGCTGAACATTCGCAACGTGCGCGGCCTGGGCTACATGCTGGAAACGGGTGTTGCATAAATCCGCATGAGCCCATGACCATGCCCACCGCAGCGCGGCATCACGGTCAGGGCTTGTCACTCAAACGCCAGTTGTTGCTGTGCTTGTTGCTGCCCCAGCTGGTACTGTTTCTGGTGGGCGGTGCCCTGGCCTACCGCATGGCAATGAACTACGCCGAGAAAGCCATTGACCAGTCGCTGACCCAGTTGGTGCGTTCGCTGGCGCGCCAGGTCAAGCCGATCGGCTCGGGCCTGCTGATCGACTTTCCCCGGACCGCGCAAGACATCATCGAGCAAGACCCCACGGACCGGGTGAGCTACATGGTGTCGAGCCCGCCCGGCAGCTTCCTGCTGGGCAACGGCAAGTTGCCGGGTCCGGCCGGGGAACTGCAGCCTCCCAGCCACGAGGCGCGGCGCTACAACGCACCGGTGGACGGCAAGCCCATGCGGGTGGCGCTGCTGGAGGTGGACTACGGCGATGTCGGCGCGCCCCGGCGCCTGCGGGTCCAGGTGGCCAAGAGCCTGGCGCTGCAGCAACGCCTGACCGCCGAACTGATTGCCGACATGCTGACGCCGCTGTTGTTGCTGGCCGGCGTTCTCGGCGTGCTGGTGTATGGCGGCATTTCCCGCGGCCTGCAGCTCCTGACGCGGCTGCAGGCGCAACTGGGCGCCCGGCGCGACCAGGCGCTGTCTGACCTGTCGCCGATCGAGATGACCGAGGCGCCGCAGGAAGTGCACGCGCTGACCGGTGCCGTGAACCACCTGCTGAGCGCGGTGCGGCGCAGCCTGGGTCAGGAGAAGCGTTTTTTGAACGATGCCGCGCACCAATTGCGCACGCCGCTGGCCGGCTTGATCAGTCAAACCGAACTGGCGCTGGCGGAAAACGATCCGCAAGCCTTGCGCGCGCGGCTGGCCAAAGTGTTGTCGGGGGCCCGGCGCAGTGCGCATCTGGTGCAGCAGTTGTTGTCACTGGCGCGCAACGAGGTCGAGGTCACGCTGCAGCCGCTGGATGTGGCCCGCCTGGCGCGTGAAGTGGCGCGTGACTGGACACCGCGCGCGCTCGAGGCCGCGATAGACTTGGGCTATGAAGGCGCCGACCACCTGATGCTCGCGGGTGAGGCTTTTTTGCTGCGTGAAGCGCTCAACAATTTGATTGACAACGCGCTGAGGTATGCCGGGGCGGGCAGCGAAGTGACTTTGAGCGTGCAAATGCAGGGAACGCAGGTGGTGCTTGAAGTTGCGGACAACGGCCCGGGCCTGTCAGCGCAGGACTTGCCGCATGTGTTCGAGCGCTTTTGGCGGGCCAGCGATGCGCCGGGGGGCTGCGGTCTGGGGCTGGCCATTGTGGCCGGGATCGCCCAGCGCCATGGCGGCCGGGCGCAGGTGCTGGCGGCCAGGCCCCAGGGGTTGCGGGTGCAGTTGTGCTGGCCGGTGCGTCTCCCGGGAAACGTGGACTTGTGACCATTCGGATCTTTTTTGGTGAAAATTTATGGTGAATGTGGATTTTGAAATCGGTACTTGGCAGGGGATCAACGACTTCTGGCAAACCTTGTTGTCCAGCATCAGCCAGGGCGTGTGTGTGTTTGATGCCGATGGCCGCGTGAGCCAGTTCAACCCTTGCTTGTCAGAATTGCTCGATGTGGCGCCAGAGTTTCTGGCCAGTGGCCCTTCGTTGGGCGAGATTTATGATTTTCAGATGCAGCGCGGTGATTTTGCCGGCGCCCCCCATCCGCTGGACCAGCCGGCCCGGCAGGCATCCACTGATGCGGACCCGGCCTTGGTGTCGGAGCATTATTTGCGCTTGAAGCATCTGGGACGCACCTTGCGGGTGCAAACCAAACGCCTGCCGGGCGCCGGTCTGGTGCAGACGGTGATGGATGTCAGCGATTACGTGCAGGCCGAGGCTGGCCGCAAGCGCGCCAACCAGTTGCTCTTTGCCACCCAGGCGCTGGCCGAGTTGGGCGGCTGGGAGGTCGACCTGCAGCACAAGCAGGTGACCTGGACCGACGGGGTGTACCGCATTTTCGAGACCACCCCGCAAGCCTTTACGCCGTCACCGGTCACGATCAGGCCCTTGTTCACCGAAGAAGCGCTGCGCATCGACGAAGCGTCTTACCGGCCGTCGGGCCAGCCCGCATCCACCCACGAGTTTGAAATTGAAATGCTGACCCTGAAGGGGCGGCGCATCTGGCTGCATTCGCGGGGTACCACGACCTGGGTGGACGGTATTGCGGTCAAGCGCACGGCCATCGTGCAGGACATCACCCGGCGCAAACAGACCGAGATGGCCCTGCGCGACAGCGAGGCGCGCTGGAAATTGGCGCTGGAGAGCGTGGGTGACGGCGTCTGGGACCTGCAGGTGCAAAGTGGTGAGCAGTACCTGTCGCCCAATCTGCTGCGCATGTATGGCTATGACGACGGCGAGCTCCAGGCCAGCGTGGCTGAACTCGATGCGTTGGTCCATCCCGAGGATCTGGGACGTCTGCAGCATGACCGGCAGGCCCACCTGGACGGCCTCACGCTCACCTACAGCAATGAGCATCGGGTGCTGTGCAAGGACGGCCACTGGAAATGGGTGCATAGCCGTGGCATGGTGATCAGCCGCGACGCCCAGGGTCAGGCGCTGCGTATGCTGGGCACCCACGCCGACATCACCGAGCGCAAGACGGCTGATGCGCTGGTTTGGCGGCAGGCGCATTTTGATGCGCTCACCGGCCTGCCCAACCGGCGGCTGATGCGTGAACGGCTGATCCAGGAGATTAAAAAATGCCGCCGCAGCGGCCACAAGCTGGCGCTGTTGTTCATTGACCTCGACCACTTCAAGGAGGTCAATGACACGCTGGGGCATGACCGTGGCGATGAATTGCTGATCGAGGCGGCGCAACGCATTCAGCGGTGCCTGAGGGAAACCGATACCGTGGCCCGCATGGGCGGCGACGAGTTCACCGTGATCATCACCGGTTTGACCGATGAGTCGAACCTGCAGAGCATCCTGCCCAAGCTCCTGAATACATTAAGTGCGTCGTTCCAGTTGGGTCTGGAGCAGGTTTTTGTGTCCGCCAGCATGGGGGTCACGGTGTACCCGACGGACACGCTGGAGGTCGACGACCTGTTGAAAAATGCCGATCGGGCGCTCTACGTGGCCAAGGCGGCAGGGCGCAACCGGTTCAGCTTTTTCACCCCGGCCTTGCAAGAGGCTGCCATGCAGCGCGCCCAACTGACCCATGATCTGCGTGCCGCCCTGCCAGCGCAGGAATTTCGCATGGTCTACCAGCCCATCGTGACTTTGGCCACCGGCAAAATTCACAAGGCCGAGGCGCTGATTCGCTGGCAGCATCCCCGGCGCGGCCTGATCAGTCCGGCCGAATTCATACCTGTGGCGGAAAGCAGTGGCCTGATCGTGGAGCTGGGAGAGTGGATTTTTGCCCAGGCCGCAGCCCAGGTGAAAAACTGGCGTGCCGACTTGCACCCGGACTTCCAGATCAGTGTCAACAAGTCCCCGCTGCAATTCGAGAACCCGAATCCCAACCATATCCCCTGGATCGACCAGTTGCGTGTGCTCGGGCTGCCCGGTGAGAGCGTGGTGGTTGAAATTACCGAGGGCCTGCTGCTGTCCACCAGCAGCGGGGTGGTCGACCAGTTGCTGAAATTGCGCGACGAGGGCATCAACGTGTCGCTCGATGACTTTGGCACCGGCTACTCGTCCTTGTCCTACCTGCAGAAATTCGACATCGATTTCATCAAGATTGACCAGTCTTTTGTGCGCGACCTGCGGGCAGGCACCACCGATCTGGTGCTGTGCCAGGCCATCATTGCCATGGCCCACGCGCTGGGCATGAAGGTGATCGCCGAAGGGGTGGAGACCGCGGAGCAGCGTGACCTGCTGAAAGCCGCGGGCTGCGACTATGCGCAAGGTTATTTTTACTCGCGTCCGGTGAATCCGGCCGAATTCGAAGCCATGGTGCAGCGCTCGGAGGATGCGCTGTGCCAGGGCGCGTGACCCGCCCTGTCGCGCCGGGGCTCAGGCCAGGCGCAAGCCGCTGTGCGCGTTAAACCAGTGGTTGTGGTTGCCGCTCACCGTCATGCCCACGGTGTCGCCGATCTGGAGCTGTGTGCCCGGTGGCGTGCGCACCGTGATCAGGCCGACAGGTTGATTCGGGCAGACACCGCGTTGTCGGAATTAATTAATTGTTAATTAATTGTCTGCAAACCGCAAGTCGGTATTTACCCTTGGTCGGTCTCCGTGGACTGGACAGGCTCACACCACCAGTGCCAGCGCGCCGAAGTCGCCCACGCGCTCGCCCAGGCCGGCGCTGACCAGTTCGCAGCCGTCGGTCAAGGCGGGTAACTTGCCTTGCACGGCGCCGCGCAGACGCGGCAACAGGTAGTCGCGGTGGTGCCAATAGACGCTGCCGCCCAGGCTGATGCGTTGCAGATCCAGCGTCGCGATCAGGTTGTAGAGCATGCGCCCCATCACGTCACACAGCGTGTCAATGATGGCGATGGCCTTTGCATCACCGCCGTAAGCAGCGGCAAATAAGGACGCAGCATCTGCGTAACCCGCCGACGCAAAGCGGCGGGCAATGGCGTTGCCCGCCACCAGAGCTTCCACGTCACCCAGGTTGCCGCAGCCGCACAGCGCGTCGTTGTTGGTGCTGACAAACAGGTGGCCGGCGTGACCGGCATTGCCGTTTTTGCCGCGCAGCACATGGCCGTCCACGCACAAGCCGGTGCCAACCCCCGTGCTCCAGGTGACATAAGCGCAGTTCGCCATGGGCATGCCATCCATTTGCAGCGCGCCCCAGCGGCGCTCGGCTTCCAGCGCGCCGATGCCGTCGTTTTCAACCCGCACCTGGGCAAACACAGCGCGCAAGGGGGCTTCGAGCGGGGCGGTTTTCCAGTCGTTGGGCAGGCCGCGCGCGGGGCCCGCCAGGCCGCCGCAAATATTGGGTGAGGCCAGCTCGACCAGGCCCTGGTTCAGCACAAAAGGTCCGCAGGACGCCACGCCAACCCGGGCGATGCGCTGGATCGGCAGCTTCGCCGCATCACAGCTTTGACCCATGAGGCGGATGATTTGCCGGCCCAGCGCGTCCTTGGTGCCGGTGGTCGCGGTGGGCTCGGACACCTTGCCGCGAATACCCTGGTCGTCAACGATGTTGACCGCCACCTTGGTGCCGCCAATGTCCACGCAGGCCACAGGCGCCGCACCGTTGGCCAGCTTGAAGCCCTTG
>JALNWC010000040.1 GCA_023231075.1 Rhodoferax sp. | reverse complement strand
CACTGCAGATAGCAGGCTGGCGATACGGTTGCGAATCTGGGGGTGGGCGCTCAAACGATGCAACATTTCTTCGTCGCTCATCTGGTTTCTGTCTTTCATCTCGGGCCTTTCGCTTCGGTGGATACCCCGTACTCTACGACACATCACTTTGAATCGCACCCCCTTATAGAAGGCTTTGACCTTACATCAGGCGTTGACAAGGTCCTTGATTTGCTGCAAGGCGGCCGGGTCGTCCATGGTGGTCAGGTCACCCGGATCACGCCCCTCGCAGACCGCGGTAATGGCACGGCGCAGGCACTTGCCGCTGCGCGTCTTGGGCAACACCGTGACAAAGCGCACGCGGGCCGGCCTGGCCACGGCACCCAGATCGCGGTCCACCAGCTTCATGATTTCGCCCTCCAGCTTGAGCGCGCTGGCTTCATCGGTCACCAGGCTGGCATCCTTGACCACGGCAAACGCCATCGCCACCTGGCCCTTGAGCTGATCCGCCACGCCGACCACGGCCACCTCGGCCACATTGGGGTGCGCCGCAATGCTTTCCTCGATCTCGCGGGTGCCCAGGCGGTGACCCGCGACGTTGATCACATCATCGGTGCGCCCCAGAATGAAATAGTAGCCATCGGCATCACGCACGCCCCAATCAAAGGTGCTGTAGACCAGTCGGCCGGGCACGCTCTTCCAGTAGGTGTTGACAAAGCGCTCGTCATCACGCCACACGGTCTGCATGCAGCCCGGTGGCAGCGGGCCTTCGATGGCCACCACACCCTTCTGGTTGGGACCCGTCAACTCTTCGCCCGTCTGTTCGTCCAGCAACTTGACGTTGTAGCCATACACCGCCTTGCCCGGTGAACCGAACTTGCTCACCGCTTTTTCAACGCCGTTGCACAGCGACAAAATCGGCCAGCCGGTTTCGGTTTGCCAGTAGTTGTCGATGATCGGCTTGCCCAAACCCGCGCTGATCCACTGTGCGGTGGGTTCATCCAGCGGCTCGCCCGCCAGAAACAGCGCACGCAAGCTCGACAAATCATATTTGGACAGCAGCGCCGGGTCCTGTTTCTTGAGCACGCGCACGGCTGTGGGGGCGCTGAACATCACCGTCACCTTGTATTTCTCCACCAGGCTCCACCAGATGCCGCCGTCCGGGCGGGTCGGCAGCCCCTCATACATGATGGTGGCCATGCCGGCAATCAGCGGGCCGTAAATGATGTAGCTGTGCCCCACCACCCAACCGATGTCGCTGGTCGAAAAATAGGTTTCACCCGGGTTGCCGGCATAAATGTGCTTCATGCTGGCGGCCAGCGCCACGCAATAGCCACCGGTATCGCGCTGCACCCCCTTGGGCTTGCCGGTGGTGCCGCTGGTATAGAGCGTGTAGCTCGGGTGGGTGGCATCGACCCACTCGCATTCCACCACCGTGTCGAGGTGCTTGTCGCGCAACGGCGCCCACAAGGCGTCACGACCCGCCACCAGGTCCATCGGCACCAGACCACGGTCCACCAACAAGACCGATTCGGGTTTGTATTTAGAAAGACTGATGGCTTCATCGAGCAGCGGCTTGTAGCCCACCGCCTTGCCACCGCGCGAACCCGCGTCGGCGCTGATGATGACGCGGGGTTCGGCGTCTTCAATGCGGGACGCCAGCGAACCCGAAGCAAAGCCACCAAACACCACCGAGTGAATCGCACCGATGCGCACACACGCCAGCATGGCGAATGCCGCCTCGGCAATCATGGGCATGTAGATCAGTACCCGGTCCCCCTTGACCACACCCAGTTCCTTCAGCACCGCCGCCATGCGCTGCACTTCAGCGTGCAGTTCACGGAACGAATAGACCTTCTCCTGATCGGTCTCGGTCGAGACAAAAATCAGCGCAGCCTGGTCGGCACGGTCTTTCAGATGACGGTCCACCGCGTTGTGGCACAGGTTGGTGACGCCGCCCACGAACCACTTGGCAAACGGCGGCTTGCTGTAGTCGCAAATCTGGCTTGGCTGAACCTTCCAGTCCACCAGCCGGGCTTGTTCACCCCAGAAACCGTCTCGGTCTGACAGTGATCGCTGGTGAAATTCGGCGTATGAGCTCATGGCTTGTCTCCTGTGTTTATAAAACTGAATTCATAATTATGAACGTTGAGCTTGCATGACCCTGACTCAAGCAGGCCAACTTTAGCGCTTGAAATCCGCTAGCTTGATTTCAGGTAAGACAAAACTCCCTGCCCGGCGCACACCCCGCTGGCCAGGCACGCCGTGAGTAAATAGCCCCCGGTGGGCGCCTCCCAATCCAGCATCTCGCCGGCGCAAAAGACCCCTGGCAGGGACGTCAGCATCAACTGCCCGGTCAGGCCTTCAAACAGCACCCCCCCGGCGCTGCTGATGGCCTCGTCCAGGGGCCGTGCGGCCGTCAGGGTGATGGGCAGGGCCTTGATGGCCTGGGCCAACTGCAGCGGATCGGCCAGTTGTTCCTTGCCCAACAACTCATGCAGGATGGCCGCTTTGATCCCTTCAATGTGCAGACGGCTCTTGAGGTGACTTGACAGCGAACGCGATCCACGCGGGTGCCTGACTTCGGCGAGCACCCGTTCAATCGGCATATCAGGCAATAAATCCAGATGAAACGTGGCGGAACCCGAGGCCAGGACCTCGTCGCGCAGCCATCCCGACGCGGCATAAATCAGGCTGCCCTCGAGCCCGGTGGCCGTGGCGACAAATTCCCCCTTGCGGGCAAACTTGTGCCCATGCGAGTTGGTGAACGCAATCGCCACGGACTTGAACGGCTGGCCCGCAAATCGGCTGGAGAAATGCGCACTCCAGCCGTTTTTCACATCAAAACCACCATTGGCCGGCAACAACGGGGCGACTTCCACGCCCTTGGCTTGCAGCCAGGGCACCCAGGCTCCGTCTGAGCCCAACCGCACCCAACTGCCGCCGCCCAGTGCCAGCACCACGGCATCGGCATGCACCTCGATCGGACCCTGCGGTGTGTCAAAGTCCAGCCAGGTCGGGGCCGCGCCGCTGCCGGATTCGCTGGCGGACACCCCGGCCTGATGCCAACCGGTCCAGCGGTGGCGCATGAAGAACTTGACCGGCGGACCCTCCTTGGGATGACGCAGGCGCGCAAGCCAAGCCCGCAACAGCGGCGCAGCCTTCATGTCGGTCGGGAACACTCGCCCGGAGCTGCCGACAAAGGTGTCAATGCCGAGCGATGCCGCCCAGGCGCGCACCTGACTGGCGTCCAGGCACTTCAACAGCGCCGCAACTTGCGCCCGCCCTTGCCCGTAGCGGGAGGCAAACAGATCGGCGGGTTCCGAGTGCGTCAAATTCAGCCCGCCTTTGCCCGCCAGCAGGAACTTGCGACCCACACTGGGCATGGCATCAAACAAAAGCACTTGCACCCCCGCGCCCGACAAGACCTCGGCGGCCATCAAACCGGACGGACCAGCGCCCACCACCACAACTTTTTTTATCATGACTTTCGTATTTTTTAATAATGCGCCATTAGAACCGCTGCAACGGCTTGAAAACGCCGCCGACAGAACCCAAGCGCGGATTTCAAATAGCCCGGGGCGCGCGACACGGTTTCGGTTTCTGTCACAATTTCACCACTGTACTCATTTCAAACTTTTAATTGAGGAAAAACCATGGCCAGTGAACTGATCAAACATGTGTCCGATGCATCGTTCGAAGGCGATGTGCTGCAATCCAGCGTGCCCGTGCTGGTGGATTACTGGGCTGAATGGTGCGGACCCTGCAAAATGATCGCACCCATCCTGGACGAAGTATCGACAGCCTACGAAGGCAAATTGCAGGTAGCCAAAATGAACGTGGATGAAAACCGTGACATTCCTGCCAAGTTTGGCATTCGCGGTATTCCCACCCTCATGATCTTCAAAGCGGGCCAGCTGGCGGCGACCAAAGTGGGCGCCATGAGCAAGGCGCAACTCACCGCTTTCATTGATCAGCAATTGGCATAAACCGGCTTTTCCCAAAACCCGGCGTCTGTTTCGCGCCCGGCCTTTCTGGCCGGGCTTTTTCCTGTCATAATTCATCGCACTCGCTGTCCCCGATCCAGGGTCCGCTCGAGTCAGAGGCGCCAAGCCAATGCGACTTGAACCAGCACAAGTCCGTCGCGCCAAAAATTTCCCTCCCGGCAAATTCCGAAAACACACCGAGCCACTCCATGCATTTAAATGAACTCAAGGCACTTCACGTGTCAGAAGTCCTGAAACAAGCCGAAGATCTTGAGATCGAAAACACCGGGCGCATGCGCAAGCAGGAGTTGATGTTTGCCATCATCAAGAAGCGTGCCCGTGCCGGTGAGCAGATTTTTGCCGATGGTGTGCTGGAAATTTTGCCCGATGGCTTTGGCTTTTTGCGCAGCCCCGACACCAGCTACACCGCCAGCACCGACGACATCTACATCAGCCCGAGCCAGGTGCGCCGTTTCAACCTGCATACCGGTGACATGATTGAAGGCGAAGTGCGCACCCCCAAGGACGGCGAGCGTTACTTTGCCCTGAACAAGCTCGAAAAAGTCAACGGCGGCGGCCCCGAGGAAAACAAGCACAAGGTGATGTTCGAGAACCTGACGCCGCTGTTTCCCAACGTGCAGATGCGTCTGGAGCGCGACATCAAGGGCGAGGAAAACATCACCGGGCGCATCATCGACATCATTGCACCCATTGGCAAAGGCCAACGTGCCCTGCTGGTGGCGCCGCCCAAGAGCGGCAAGACGGTGATGATGCAGCACATCGCCCACGCCATTTCTGCCAACTACCCGGACAGCCACATGATGGTGCTGCTGGTTGACGAGCGCCCGGAAGAAGTGACCGAAATGCAGCGCACCGTCAAGGGTGAGGTGATCGCCTCCACCTTCGACGAACCCGCGGCCCGCCACGTGCATGTGGCCGAAATGGTGATCGAGCGCGCCAAACGCCTGGTCGAATTGAAAAAAGACGTGGTGATCTTGCTCGACTCCATCACCCGCCTGGCACGCGCCTACAACAACGTGGTGCCCTCCTCCGGCAAAGTGCTCACCGGTGGTGTCGACTCCAATGCACTGCAACGACCAAAACGCTTTTTGGGTGCCGCACGCAATGTGGAAGAAGGCGGCTCGCTCACCATCATCGCCACAGCCCTGGTCGACACCGGCAGCCGCATGGACGAGGTGATCTTTGAAGAATTCAAAGGTACGGGCAACAGCGAAATTCACCTGGACCGGCGCCTGTACGAAAAGCGCGTGTTCCCGTCCATTCAACTCAACCGCAGCGGCACCCGGCGCGAAGAGTTGCTGCTGGCACCCGACATCCTGCAAAAGACGCGTATCCTGCGCCAGTTTTTATACAACATGGACGAAGTCGAATCCATGGAGATGGTGCTCAAACAAATGCGCGCCACCAAAACCAACAGCGAGTTCTTCGACATGATGCGTCGGGGCGGCTGAACTATAATCTGACGTTTTAGCGAAAAGTACGAACGGCTTTGAATTGCGCAATGGGTTGCGCAAGGGCTGGCGCGGCTAACGCAACTGATGGAGAAATCATGAAAGACGGCATTCACCCCAATTACCGCGAAGTTTGCTTCCTGGACTCGTCCAATGGCTTCAAGTTCGTGACCCGCTCCTGCGCCAACGCCAAAGAGATGATCAAAATGGAAGATGGCCGCGAGCTGCCATTGTTCAAACTCGACACCTCCAGCGAATCGCACCCCTTCTATACCGGCACACAAAAATCCGTGGACAACATGGGGGGCCGCGTGGAGCGCTTCCGCAACCGCTTCGGCAAGACCGCTGCCAAGTAAGCAGCCCTTCGCGCTTTGCCAAAGGCAGCCGGGTCATTCCGCGCTGCCTTTTTCTTTGCACTAAACCCCGCCTTTTGCGCCATGCCCCCATGAACCAGCCAACCCCTGCCATCGTCGCGCAAGCTGGCGTCAAGCGCCTGCCGCGCCTGGCACTGCTGCTGTTCTGCCTGGCCTATCTGCTGCCGGGTTTTCTGGGGCGCGCACCCTGGAAACGCGATGACATCGCCACCTTTGGCTACATGGCCGAACTGGCGCGCGGCGCTGCCGACTGGTGGCACCCGGTGCTGGGCGGCATGGCGCCGGAGGTCGATGCCTTGCTGCCCTACTGGCTGGGCGCCTGGGCGATTCAATTGGCTCCCGCCTGGCTGGCACCCGATTTGGCGAGCCGCCTGCCCTTCATGGGGCTGCTGGTGCTGGCGCTGGTTGGCACCTGGTATGGCACCTATTACCTGGCACGCAGCCCGATGGCGCAACCCGTGGCCTTTGCGTTTGGCGGTGAAGCGCGCCCGACAGACTACGCACGCGCCATAGCCGATGGCGGCTTGCTGGCCTTCATTGCCTGCCTGGGGCTGGCACAGCTGGCCCATGAAACCACTCCGGCACTGACACAGTTGTGCTTTACCGCCTTGCTGTTTTATGCCATGGCAGCGCTGCCTTACCGTCCCGTCGCCCCGGGTGTCTGCGCCGCTGTGGCGCTGATGGGCCTGACGCTCTCTGGCGCGCCTTTCATGGCCTTGTTTTTAGCGCTGGGCGGCACGGCCATCTACCTGCTGGCACCGCCAGCCGAGGGCTCGCCCAAAAAATGGCACGCCAGTAGCCTGGCACTGATGGCACTGGGCTGCGCCCTGCTGGCCAGCTATTTGCACTTGTGGCATTGGCGCATTGACCTGCCCCAAGCCAAGCTCGCTGAATGGCAAGGCTTGGGGCGTCTCTTTCTGTGGTTTACCTGGCCCGCGTGGCCTCTGGCCGTCTGGACACTCTGGCGCTGGCGCCGCCAGGTCTTCAGCGCCCGCTTCACCGGTCTTCATCTGTGGTTGCCTATCTGGTTTGTCGCCGTGGCCAGCGTCGCCACCCTGACCACCCGGTCAGCTGACCGATCCCTGTTGCTCGCCCTGCCGGCGCTGGCGGCGTTGGCGGCCTTTGCCCTGCCCACGCTGAGCCGCAGCGTCGGGGCCTTGATCGACTGGTTCACCCTGATTTTCTTCACCGGCAGTGCCTTGGTGATCTGGGTGGTCTGGATTTCCATGCAGACGGGCTTCCCGGCGAAACCTGCAGCCAACGTGGCCCGACTGGCGCCGGGCTTTGTACACACCTTTTCTCTGGCACCCTTTTTGGTCGCGCTAGCCGCCAGCATGGTGTGGGCCTGGCTGGTCAAATGGCGCGTTGACCGGCACCAGGCGGCGATCTGGAAAAGCGTGGTGCTGCCCGCCGGCGGTGCGGCCCTGAGCTGGTTGCTTTTGATGACCTTGTGGCTGCCCCTGCTGGATTTCGCCCGCAGCCATGCACCCATGGTCAGACTGGTCACGTCGGCCATGCCGGCATCACCGGGTTGTGTGGCAACACTGGGTTTACAACGAAGCCAAATCGCGGCCTTTCAATTTCACAGCCAACTCCAGCTGCAAGCGCTGGGTTCCCACAACACCTGCGACTGGTTGATCGCAGACATAGACGCCGCACGCCAGCGTCCGGACGTCAGTGCGAGCCCAACGTGGCACCTGACTCGTTCAGTGGGCCACCCAGCGGAACGGAAAGATTCGATTTGGCTGTATGAGCGTCGCTTGCCACCACCGCCGGCACCACCCGCTGCGACGGAAAAACAAGACTGAAAACCGAGCCCCGGCCTTCCGTGCTCTCGATCGCGAGCATGGCGCCATGGCGCTGCGCCACATGCTTGACGATGGCCAGGCCCAGGCCGGTGCCGCCAGTTTCACGCGAACGGCTGCGATCAACGCGGTAAAACCGCTCTGTCAGGCGCCCCAGGTGCTCGGCTGCAATGCCCGGACCGGTATCAGCCACCGAAAAAACCACGCAACCGTCCGTCCGCTGCCGCATGCTGACCCTGATGTGGCCGCCTGCAGGGGTGTAGCGCACGGCATTACTGACCAAATTCCCCATGGCACTGAACAACTCACTCGCCGTGCCAACCAGAAAACCGTCAAAGTCGCATTCAAAGACAAAGTGGTGGTCGGTCGCGCCGACCTCTCCCATCACTTGCGACAACGCCAGCGCGTCATTCTCGAGCTGGCGCATCAGCGTTGGCACCGCCACCCGTGCCTCCACCCCCGGCGGGGCGCCGCCTTCGAGTTTTGACAGCGTCAGCAAATCGTTGACCAGGGTCTGCATGCGCTCGGCCTGCAGCGCCATCAGCGACAGATACTGCTGCCGTACGGGCTCTTCGAGATCGAGCGATTGCAGGGTTTCTACAAAACCTGCCAGCACCGTCAGCGGGGTCCGAATTTCGTGCGACACATTGGCCACAAAGTCGCGCCGCATGGCCTCGGCCTGCTCCATGACGGTAATGTCACGCGACAGCAGCAATTTGCGCCCATCACCATAGGGATGCAGCTGCACCGACAAGGTGACTGGCCGGGAGGGACTACTTTCACGCCCCGGCATGGTCAGGCTGCTGCCAAAATCGCCCTTGGCCAGGTAACTGACAAAACCCGGCTCGCGCACCAGGTTGCCAATGGTCTGCATCAGGTCACGCTGAACATCGAGACCAAAATGCGCTGCCGATGTCTGGTTACACCACTCGATGCGCGCGTCGCCATCGAGCAGCATCACGCCGCTGGGCGACACCTGCAAGGCCGACAAAAAATCATGCAGGCGGGCCTGGCAGTCAAGGGTCTGGCGCTCGCGCTCGCGCAGCATGCGAAGAACGCGGGTCGTGATGTCACCCCAAACGCCATGGATCGAGCCACCCTCGGCACCAGCGCCGTGGCGCAGCCAGCTGAGAAATTTTCCGGCTCGCGCAATGTCAAACAACACCCAGCACGATGCTGCAATCACCAAACCGATCGACAAGGCATGTGCACTGGGCCAATTCGTATCGACCCAGACACCTAACCCTCCCCCAATCGACAGGCATCCCAAAAAAAATACAAAGCGACCCAGCATGAAATCGCCAGACTTAGGCCGACTTCACCAGTAAGGCCTGCACAGTCAAGCGATAGCCCGCACCGCGCACCGTTTCAACCATCTGCCCGGCTTCACCCAGCGCTTCGCGCAAGCGTTTGACGTGCACATCCACCGTGCGCTCTTCAATGAAAACGTGGTCTCCCCAGACCTTGTCGAGTAACTGCGAGCGACTGTGCACACGCTCGGCATGCGTCATCAGGTAATGCAACAATTTGAATTCGGTCGGCCCCAATTTCAGCGGCTGACCCTGGAACGTGACGCGGTAAGTGGCGGCATCGAGGCACAGGTCGCCCACGGTCACCTGACCTTCGTCTCGCTCGGGCGCACGCCGGCGCAACACGGCACGGATGCGCGCCAGCAGTTCCTTGGTGGAAAACGGCTTGGCAATATAGTCATCGGCACCCGCATCCAGCCCCGCCACCCGGTCCACCTCGTCGCCGCGGGCGGTGATCATGATGATGGGAACCGCCTTGGTGCGGGGGTGGGCACGCCAGCGTTTGGCCAGGGTCAAGCCGCTCTCGCCTGGCAGCATCCAGTCCAGCAAAATGACATCGGGCAACACGGCGTCCAACTCTGCCTGCGCCGTGGCACTGTCCATGGCCCAGACGGGTCGAAAACCGTTGTGACGCAGGTTGACCGAGATCAGCTCGGCAATGGCGGGCTCGTCTTCAACAACCAGCACGCCGGGCACACGTCTCATTTCAGCACCGACTCAATTTCTGCCATCGGCGTGTGGCGGACATCGGTGCCCTTGACGATGTAGATGATCAATTCGGCAATGTTCTTGGCATGGTCACCAATGCGCTCAATCGCCTTGGCCAAAAACAGCAAATCCAGACTCGGTGAAATCATGCGCGGGTCTTCCATCATGTAGGTGATGAGCTTGCGCATGAAACCGTCGAACTCCTGGTCAATCAGGTTGTCTTCCTTGAGAATGGCCAATGCCGCCGTGGTATCGAGCCGGGCAAAGGCATCGAGCGCCTTACGTAACAGGCCCGAGGCCATATCGGAAGCCACGCGCAACTCCAGCGACGGCAGGGAACGCGGCGCGCCGCTTTGAATGATGGAGCGCACCATGCGGGCAATTTTTTCGGCCTCGTCGCCGACCCGCTCCAGATTGGCCGTGGCCTTGGAGATCGCGATCAACAGGCGCAAGTCACGCGCTGTAGGCTGGCGCCGGGCGATGATGCTGGAGAGATCACGGTCAATCGCCACCTCCATGGCGTTGACCTTGACCTCGGCAGCCGTGACCTGGTCCGCCACCTCCACGCTGAACTGCGACAAGGCATAAATAGCCTGGCGGATTTGCGACTCGACCAAGCCGCCCAGTTCCATCACACGGGTGGATACGGCACTGAGTTCACTGTCGAACTGCGACGATAAATGTTTTTCTGGCATGGGGGTGTCCCTGGAAATTGGAGTCGGTCAAAAAAGTCGGGCAACGACACGCTGTGACAACGGATCAACCAAAGCGGCCGGTGATGTAGTCTTCGGTCTCTTGCCGGTTGGGCTTGAAGAAGATTTGCTCGGTGGCACCAAACTCTATCAGGTCGCCCAGATACATGTAGGCCGTGTAGTCACTGCAGCGGGCAGCCTGCTGCATATTGTGGGTCACAATGACCACGGTGTAGTCGGCCTTGAGCTCGATGATGAGTTCCTCGATTTTGGCCGTCGAAATCGGGTCAAGTGCCGAACAGGGTTCATCCAGCAGCAACACCTCGGGCTTGACTGCAATAGCGCGGGCAATGCACAAGCGCTGCTGTTGTCCGCCCGACAGGCTGGAGCCGCTTTGCTTGAGCTTGTCCTTGGCCTCGGTCCACAAAGCCGCCTTGCGCAGGGCCCATTCGACGCGCTCTTCCATGTCGGTGGCGCTGAGCGAGTCGAACAACTTCACACCGAAGGCAATATTGTCAAAAATGGACATCGGAAAAGGCGTGGGCTTCTGAAACACCATGCCGATCTTGGCGCGCAACAGCGCCACGTCCTGTTTGCTGGTCAACAGGTTTTCGCCGTCCAGAATCACCTCGCCCTCGGCGCGTTGCTCGGGGTACAACTCGAACATGCGGTTAAAAACGCGCAGCAAGGTCGACTTGCCGCAACCGGATGGGCCAATGAAGGCCGTGACCTTGTGTTCAGGAATTTCAAGGTTGATGTCCTTGAGCGCGTGAAACTTGCCGTAAAAAAAGTCAAGTTTGTTGACCGTCAACTTGGGCTTGGTTATTTGTTCGATGGTGGTTGCAGTCATTTTTAACAATCTTTTAAATTCAACAGATAGTCATCAAAGTTTGGCACGGGTCAGGACCCGGGCAAGCACATTGAGTGCCAACACGGCCAAAGTTATCAAGAACACACCTGCCCAAGCCAGTTGCTGCCAGTTTTCGTACGGACTCATGGCAAATTTGAAGATGGTCACCGGCAAGCTGGCGATGGGATCGCCCAAATTGGAAGTCCAGAACTGGTTGCTCAGAGCCGTGAACAACAGCGGCGCCGTTTCGCCGGCAATGCGGGCCACCGCCAACAAGATGCCCGTGACCACGCCGGCACGGGCCGCACGCATGGTGATGCCCAAAATCACCTTCCATTTGGGTGCACCCAGGGCATAGGCTGCTTCGCGCAAACCGGCGGGTACCAGCTGCAACATGTTTTCGGTGGTGCGAATCACCACCGGGATCACGATCAGGGTCAGCGCGGCAATGCCGGCATAGCCTGAAAACGTTTTGAAGCGGGTCACGATCACCGCATACACAAACAGGCCAATCACAATGGACGGCGCAGACAACAGGATGTCATTGACAAACCGGGTGGTCGCCGCCAGAGCGCTTTTGGATTCAAACTCAGCCAGGAAGATGCCTGCCATCACCCCCACCGGGGTGCCGACAAAGGTGGCCAGACACACCATTAAAAAAGAGCCGTAGATGGCATTGGCCAAGCCACCCGGGTCGTTGGGCGCCGGTGTCATTTCGGTCAAAACGGACCAGGTCATGCCAGAGATACCAAGGCGAATGGTTTCAAACAAAATCCAGAACAACCAGAACAGACCAAAAGCCATGGCCAGCAAAGACAACAGCAGTGCCACCCGGTTCACGCCTTTGCGGTAGGCGTAGCGCCGTTGGCGAGCCTGAGACTGCGCGGCGGCGTTG
>JALNWC010000039.1 GCA_023231075.1 Rhodoferax sp. | reverse complement strand
CCCTACGCTGTTGAGTTTCGTTACGACGACGAGGCTATCCACCTGATATCTGGTGAGGCTGCTGGTCGACTCATCGGCTCGCTGCTTACATGGGCTGAAAAAGAAATCACCATCAGGACTCACGCTGAATTGAAAAACAGATCAGCCTGAGCACAGCGTCCTGCTCCATTTGACCGACATACAGGACACTGGACAGCCCACAGAAAAAGGACAGGACTTGCAAACCTAAGCGATGCTGGAATGCAAGACCTGACCCCGTTTGTTTCCTCCATTTGACCGACATACAGGACTCTGGACAGCCCACAGAAAAAGGCCAGGACTTGCAAACCTAAGCGATGCTGGAATGCAAGACCTGACCCCGTTTGTTTCCTATGACCCCGTTTGTTTCCGGGACCCTGTTTGACCGACATACAGGACCCTGGACAGCCCACAGAAAAAGGTCAGGACTTGCAAACCTAAGCGATGCTGGAATGCAAGACCTGACCCCGTTTGTTTCTAAACGATGCTCGAATGCAAGACCTGACCCCGTTTGTTTCAAATCAGACCTTAGGCATAAACTTTGTGTTCGTAGTTCCGGAGAGTGCCCAAGTCATACCTGACGCGCCACAAGTTCCCGTGTAAATGATGGTGTCACCTACAAAAACTCCTTTGGTATCTCCAGCAGCAGTTGCGCCACCGATTTGCTTCATTGTGAGCGTAACGGTAGCGCTGGTTGCACTTACCGTGGCTGCAGTAACTTTGGTTGTGTAGGTCCCGGTAATAGCCGTATCAAGGGGCAGCCCCAGAGCATCGGCTCCAGCCTGTGTCGAGTTGTCTAGAACCGTCGCTAAGCTGGCTTCACTACACTTCACGCCCATTAAGGTTCTGGCTGGCGACGACAGACTGACTGCTTCCTGAACTTTTGCCTTGATGGTGTAATCCTGATAAGCCGGCAGCGCCACAGCCGCCAAAATACCAATGATCGCCACCACGATCATCAACTCGATCAGGGTAAAACCCTTTTGCATAGAACGTTTCATACTTACTCCTTCAGGTTAAAAAAACTACCAACTGAACACCCGGCCAAAGCCCGCACATTGCGTGCCAGCGCTGCTCACGTTCAAACAAGCTGTAGATGGCTTGATTTGAGGGGTACTGGCCCTGAAAAATGACATATTGCGTAAACCGCGTCCGAATCATTGACATTTTTGTCACCCTCCGCGCCGTTGCAGGCCGTATTGCCCAAGCGCGGGACGGGCGCGGGCCGGGCTTAGCCGTGGTATCTCCTTAACGCCAACCGCCATTTCAATTGACTTTGAAGGCCACATAAAAGACAATAGATGATCCGTTAATTCACATTCAATGACTTTACAGCTCATATGTTATCTCTTATAAGCCCATCGAACATGTCTGCCGATGTCGCCAAGCGCGCCAAGGCGATGCGATTGGCCCAAAACCTGTCGCAAAGGAGCCTGGCTGAGCGGGCCGGCGTGTCGGAGGCCTCGTTAAAGCGGTTCGAGGGCACGGGCGCCATCTCATTCTCATCCCTGCTGCAGATTGCCGCAGCCCTTGGTTGCATGGACGACTTCGGAGCGCTGTTCGCTGCGCGCGAGGCGGTGTCGATCGATGAGATCGCCAAGAAGCGACGAATCAGGGGCAGGGGATGAGATCCAAAGCCAAACACGCCACGCTTCTCGACGTCCTCATGGATGGACGGACCGTCGGGCGCCTCGCCAAAGACCCAAACGAGCGCGGCTCCATCTGGTTTGAATACGATCCCGAGTGGATCAAATCAGGCTACGCCCTATCCCCATTTCCGCCCTTCAATCTGAGGGCGGGGGCCTTCAAGCCATTGAGCAAGGTTTTCGAAGGACTGCACGGCGTCTTCAACGACGCGTTGCCAGATGGCTGGGGCCTCTTGCTCATGGACAGGGCTCTGAAAAAATCTTGGGATTGGGAGCGGCATGCCATCGAGCCGCTGGACCGTCTCGCATACATCGGAAGCCGCGCCATGGGCGCCCTGGAATTTCGTCCGGCGATGGCGCGTGGCCAGGCAGATACTGCAGTGTCACTGGAAAGCTTGGCCGAAAGCGCCTTGCTGTTCCAAGAAGGATCCGCCGACGATGTCTTGGCGGCCCTTTACGTCCATGGCGGATCGCCTGGCGGCGCGCGCCCCAAGGTCACCGTCGCAATCGAAAGAGGCACCGACAAATGCATGTCCGGGTTCGGCTCCATTCCCGAAAACTTCGACCATTGGATCGTCAAGTTCCGGGCCCGCGACGCGGATCCGCCTTCCATGGGCCGGATCGAGCAGGCCTACGCCCGCATGGCCGACGCGGCCATGGTCGACATGCCACCCACGAGGCTGATTTCAGTCAAGGTGCGCGGAAAACGCGAGGACTTCTTCGCTGTCCAACGCTTCGACCGGGAGGGCAACGTCAAAAAGCACGTGGTCTCGCTTGGGGGCATGCTCGAAGCGTCGCACCGGATGCCGAGCATGGACTATGGCGATTTACTCAAGGCGACGCTCATGGCCACAAAAGACGCGCGCGAGGTCGAAAAGGCCTTTCGCCTGATGGTCTTCAATGTCCTGGCGCATAACAAGGACGACCATGTGAAAAATTTTGCGTTCGTCCGCCACGCGCGTGGATGGGCCATGACCAAGGCGTTCGATTTAACTTTTAGCGCCGGCATGGGGGGACAGCACACGACTTCCATAAGCGGGGAAGGCCTCCCACGACTGGAGGCGATCGCCAAGGTCGCGCGCGACATGCAAATCAAAGATTGGCGCAACACTGTGGCGGAGGTTTTTGCCGCCGTGGAGGCGTGGGAGACGTTCGCGACAGAACAGAAAGTGCCCAAGGCTATTTGGAGCGTCTACGGCAAAGCCATGCGAGCGGGCCCCTGTTTCACTGAGCTGGCCAAGTCTCCGGTTTCAAGGCGTTGGCGCTAAGGGGATATGAATGCGGGCGAAACCATGGCCGGTGTTCGCATGGATTTGGACAGTCTTTTTTTCAGCGCGACAAACAGGGTTGGCGACATCGTATCCATCACGGCCATGTGCCCCGTTTCTGAAACGACGACCTGGCTGAATCGTCTGGACCCGAGCATTTTGTTGCCGTCGCTGATTTGCACGGCCCAAAGATCATCCTCAAAATCGCTCATCTTGAATGGATGTGGGTCTGCATCGATTGTCATTCTGCGAATGACATCGATCTCAAAACCAGTGGCGTTGATCGCCGTTTGCTTTTGCTCAGGCATGACCCGAAAGCTGGGGTCTGCTTTGTGCAGGGCACCGATGTCATTTCTTGGCGGTTCTTGCCTGCAAGGCAGCACGCCCTTGCGCCTGGAGGGCAGCCACGTCAAGTGCAGAAACACGCCCTGCCTGAACATCAGCCAAGCCCAAGGCGATATCAGATTTCAAAGCGCTTAAGTTGGCGACTTGCACTGATTGATAGGCTTCAAGAAGTCGCAACGCCTTCAAGCCGCCAGCCGTGCGCGCAGCCATGGCGCAAAGGCATGCCACGGCAGCGCGAGGTGGCCGTTGGGGAGCGGCCTTTCGGTGTCGGTGCGGCAAACCAGGAGGCCTTGCGGGCAGGCCTCTTGGCCAGCGATGGCGATAAACCGGTTGATGGGGGCCAGGTGGCCTGCGCCGGGTGTGGCTGTCAACTTGATCTCAACGGGTTGCAACTTGCCGTTGATGACGATCAGCAAGTCCACTTCAAGGCCGTCATGCGAGCGCCAGAAGTAAAGGTCTGGTTTGCGCCCCAGTGCCATGAATGCCTTGACGGCCTCGGTCACCACCCAGCCTTCGAGCAGCGCGCCGCCCATCGGGCCGGCCAGCGCTGCGCCGGGGTCTGGCTGGCGGGTGAGCAAATTGACAAGGGCCGAGTCGAAAAAGTAAAGCTTGGGCGTTTTGACGACGCGCTTGCCATAGTTGCGAAACCACGGGGGTAAAAAATGCGCCATGTAAGAGGCTTCAAGCACGCCGCCCCAGGATTTGACGGTGGGCTGCGTGATGCCCAATTCACGCGACAGGTCGGCGGCATGAAACTCCTGGCCGTGCCGGGCGGCGGCCAAATTAAGAAACTGGTTGAACACCCGCAGGTCCGGAATATTGCGTATCTGGCGCACGTCGCGCTCAATGTAAGTGGCCACGTAGCTGCGCAGCCACCTATCGCGCCGCTCGGGATTCAGCGCCACCACAGGGTAGCCGCCGTTCCACACCACATCGTCCAGCGTGGGCCGCGGGTATTCCAGGTGCGAGAAGGGTGGCAGTTCAAGCACAGCCACACGGCCAGCCAGTGACTCGCTGACATCACGCATCAAGCCAAACTGCTGTGACCCCGTCAATAGCCAGCGGCCGCAACGGCTTGGGTCTTGATCGATGCGCAGCTTCAGTTGCGACAGCAGTTGAGGCACGTACTGGATTTCGTCCAGAATGACCGGCTGCTTGCCAAATCTGCCTAAAAAACCAGCAGGGTCAACCGATGCAAATTCCCGTTCAAAGGGGTCGTCAAAACTGACGTAGTGAACCTGCGCCGGCGCCTCGTGTTTGAGAAAAGTGGTTTTACCCGACTGGCGCGGCCCGGTGATCAGAACGGCTGGAAAGCCCAACAGGGCTTGCTGCAAGACGGGGGCGAGTTGGCGAGGCTGGTACATTATTGCCAATAATAAAATTGGATTTTAGTTTTGTCAAGAAACCAATGGGTGCGGCGGCATTGCCTCAAGACATGGCTTCATTGATAGGCTATCAGTACACCCATATAGACTAATGTGGGTGCTCATATGTGTAGCGAAAAGAGGTGGCTCACAGTCGCCAGACCACCTTGCGCGCCTTGATTGAAGAGGGCTTGCGCCGTATTTTGAGCGAGGCATCGAATCAGCCCAAACCGGTATTCAAGCTCAAAGATGCCCGCGTTCATGGTCAAGAGGTGTTGCTGCCCAACCCCCGGGACTGGCAGCAGCTGGAAGAAGACCATGTTATTTCACGCAACATCCCGGCTTTCGCGCGGCTACCGTAAAGTCACTGTTCAATGTGACGACCCGGCAAGTGTTTGACGAGTCCAGATTTTATGCACATAATACGTGCACACTATTCACACATACACACCATGAACATCACACTTTCTGTTGACGAGCAAGTCGCGGCCCGCGCGCGCGAGGCTGCCAAGAAGCTGGGCAAGAGTCTTAATCAGGTGGTGCGCGACTATCTGGAGCAGTTGGCAGGCAGCGCCCGCCGCGGCCAAAGCTGGGACCAGTTTGAACAGCGCTGTTTGCAGTCGAGCGCCAAACTGGATGGCTGGCAGTTCAATCGTGATGAAGCCAACGAGCGCTAAGCCGATGGCTGCAAGAAGTTTCATCGACACCCATGTGCTGATTTATGCCGAGGCGAGCGATGCACCGGCCAAGCAGCGTGCGGCGCTGGCGCTGCTTAAACAACTTTTTGAAAGTACCGACGGTGTTTTGTCCACGCAGGTGCTGCAGGAGTACTGCAACGTGGCGCTTAAAAGGCTCAAGCTGCCCGCCCGGCACATTCGCGCGCAGCTTGACTTGTATGAGCAGTTTGAAGTGGTTCAGGTGACGCCGGCCGTGATTCGTGCCGGACTGGACCTGCACCAGACGCGCAGTGTGGCTTTTTATGATGCACTCATCATGGCCAGCGCCCAGCTGGCGGGTTGCAGCATGCTGTTCAGCGAGGATATGAATGCCGGTGAAACCATGACCGGGGTTCGCATCATCAATCCGTTTGCCTGACGGGGCCTGCGCCGCGCGGGTACATGCCGTGTTGCCAAGAGCGGGCTGGCTCGCTTAAACCCTGAATTTGCCATGGATAGCCCAAAGGACTACACTTCGCGCATGGAATTTGAATGGGATGAAGTCAAGAGCGAGGCCTGTGCAAAAGCGCGCCGATTCAATTTCGACCACGCAGCGCGTGCCTTCTACGATCTCAATCGAATTGTTGAAGTTGACACACGACGCGACTATGGTGAAACGCGTTATCGGTTGACAGGCAAGATCGGGGATCGTTTGTATGTGGTCGTCTACACACCACGACAGAACATCGCTCGCATCATCTCGGCTCGCAAGGCCAACCAACGGGAGATCAAACGCTATGAAGCTAGTACGAAAGAGAATTGATCCGAATGATCCCTCAACTCTGGTTACCGGGTGGTTCGACCCAATAGGTTTCGATGCCACCACAGAGGAAGACATCGCCCGGCACATCGCGGAAGATGAAGCCGAGGCCATGCAGGATGCGGCCAGATATGCGCGCCGGGTGCGCAAGCGCTTGGGGCTGAGCCAAGCCGAGTTTTCGCGTCGCATCGACGTGTCCATCGACACCATCCGCAATTGGGAACAAGGCAAACGCAGCCCCACCGGTGCGGCCAAGGCGCTGCTCAAGGTGCTGGACAAGGCTCCGGAGGCGGCACTGGCAGCGCTGAGTTGATGCTGGATTTTTGACGCTGGCGCAGTTAAAGCAACGATTTAGATCGCAGCTCGTTCCTCGCGGATAACCTCGCGCAGCGCCTCCTTGACCGCATCGGCATGTAAGCCCCTGCGCAATGTTTCGTTTATCAGCGTCTGATACCCACGCCCACCGGCCCGCGCCTTGTAGGCTTGCACCACGGCATCGTCGAGCATGATGGTGATTTTGTGTTTTCCCATTTGCTTTGTCAGAGCCTCGGAAAACTCTGGCTGCGTGACATCCTTAAGTCCAACCCGAAGGCGGGGGGTGTCAGAGATTTGAGAAGAATTTTCGTGTTTCATGGTTTTCAGCCTCGCGCATGGAAATAACGTGAATTTCAGAGGCGTCATCATACATATAAATATACGTATGAACACGCCTATGGTCTCCAGTCTTTGATGCACGGGTATGAATGCGGTTGATATCATGGCCGGTGTTCGCATCATCAATCCGTTTGCCTGAAGTGGCCTGCGCCGGGTGTGGGGACTACCAAGCGGTCATGGCTATGCTCAAGCAGCGTGGCTTTTTTCTTTCCAGGCAAGGACAAGGCTCTCATGAAATGTGGAGCAAGGGATCAATCACCACTTTTAGGCCGGGTCTACGACGGCATCAATACGGGGATCACCTTGCGCCCATGGCGGCGGTACACCGTAAAGTCACGGTCCAATGTGACGACCCTGCAGGGGTCATACAGCTCGGACATGCGTACCAGGCAGGCATCTGCCAAAGAGGCTGGAACGTTGTCGTATCGGTCAAACAAGGCGCGCACCGTGCCGACCTGCTCAGCCAATGACATGGCGACACGCACCACGCCGCGCTCCACAAGCGCCAGTGCGCGCGATGGATCGAACCCGGCACGGGCCAGCAGGAAGCAGGTCTCTGCCACCACGGCTTCACAGGTCAAAAACGGCGCCGGGTATTGCGCAAACTGCGTCTTGGCCCAGGCATGGTGGCGGTCACCGCTGCAGTGCAAGGCAACCCAAGGCCCGGTGTCAAGGATCAGGTGGCTACTCATACGCTGCCAAATCCGCTCAGATGCTCGGGGTTGGTTGATAGATCGGTTGGTCCGCCGCTAAAGCATCCCACCAGATCACCCGCCTGGTCCAGTGCAGAAACAAAAGGCACTGCGCTTTGGCCCCGGGCAAGGAATGCCTGAAGCGCCTGGCGCACCAGCTCGGATTTACTGATGTGCGCTTGTTTGCTCAGCCGGATCAAGTCCTGCTCCAGCGTTTCCGGGATTTTGATGGTCAAAGTGTTCATGTCTGGATAATACTGCGTGCCAACTGGTATGACAATCGACCTGGGTATTCATGCATGCAAGGCTGTTGTTGCAGTTGCTCCTTATTCCTGCGGCTCGGGCCGAAGGTTACCTGACGGCGTATTTGAACTTGCGGGATGCTCGCACACACCCGACACCATCGCTTGTTTCCGCTCTCAGCCGAGCCATGGAACCAAAGGGTCTGTTCAAATTGGTCAAGCGGCTCAACACACCACTGAAAAAAGTCAAGGCCTCGGGCAAGGTTCCGGGTCTGGCTGAAGGGTCGCTTGAAGCGGAGTTGGCCGATGACCCCGCTGTCGCGGGTCCTTTGTTGAGCGAACTACTGCGTGGTTTTGACCAGCCTGGCAAACGCATGCTGCTGGTGCTGGATGAGGCACAGGTACTGGCCCACACTCAGGCGCATGTTTGGACGCTCTACGGAACCGTTCTACAACTGGGCACCGCTCGAACCTTTTGAGCTGCTCGGTATTGAATTCGTCAAGGCCATGGTCAGCAAAGTGAACCAGCTATCGCGCTACCCGCTGACTGACGAAGACGCTTTAGCCGCCTTCGTGGCTTTGCACAACACGCCCGAGTTCTTTCGCCGCTACCTGAATCGCTACCTGGCCTACGCTGAGCTTGGAGCGCAGGCTGCGCTTGAGGACACGCAAATGCATGTATTCAACGGGGCCAACTTCAACGACGTTTGGAAGAAACTGTTGCCTGCGGACCAAGAGGTTCTGAAGCTGCTCGCCCAAGGCGTCACAGAACTGCATTCCGAGCCAGCTCGTATGCGCCTGGGCAGCGCACTCGGTTTGGATAAGCCGGTCAACAAGAATACGCCTCAGCACTCGCTGCGCCGCCTCCAGGAGGAGAATTTAGTGGCCAAGCTCGACTATGGTGACTATCAGATTCAGGATGACGCATTCGCTGAATGGCTGCGCAGTCTTGAACTCGACACATGAACTGGTTCGCAAATGGCACTCTCCGGGGATGCAAATCATCCAGCCTGTTATCCTCTACCCATGCCCCGCCCCTCCCAACTCCTGCACCCTGCCCGCCTACCCGCACCCACCCGCGCCGCCGCCACCGTGCTGCTGCTGCGCGACACGCCGGGCGGGCTGGAGGTGCTGATGACGCGGCGCTCCAGCAAGGCGAGTTTTGTGCCGGGAGCCTATGTGTTTCCGGGGGGCGGCATCGATGCGGCGGACGCCTGTTGCCACGCCCTGGCGCAGCGCCGCGCCACGCAAAGCGCGCCGGCGCTGACGCAGGCCATTGCCGCGATTCGCGAGAGTTTTGAAGAGCTGGGCGTGCTGCTGGCGCGCCATGCGGATGGCCGTTGGGCCACGCAGGCCGAGATTGACGCGATGGACCGGCAAGGCGACTTTGGCGCGCAATGCGCGGCGCGCGGCCTGACGCTGGCGGCCAGCGACATGCATGTGCTGGCGCGCTGGATCACCGACCGCGACTCGCCCAAACGCTTCGATGTGGGTTTTCTGGTGGCGCGCGTGCCGCCCGGGCAAACGCCGGTGGCCGACGAGACCGAGCAGTTCGAGCCGGTGTGGGTGCGCCCTGGTGACGCGCTGGCACGGCACCAGGCCGGCAGTTTTTTCATGATTTTCCCGACCATCATCACGCTGCAGCGCCTGCAAGACCTGGCCACGGTCGATGCCGTGCTGCAGGCCTGTGCGGTGTCGGAAGAACCGCTGTGGACCAGTTGCCCGCGCACCGGGCTGCTGGCCGGGCGCGAGCAGCGCCACACGGAGCATGAGTCGGCCTACGGAGAGCTGGCGCTGGTCTGCCCGGACGGGCAAATCGCGCACCCGCTGGACTGGCAAAGCGAGCAGCCCGTGCCGCTGCTCAAAAACGTGTTGCGCCTGACCGCGCCCAACCCCGGCGCCATGACCGGCCCCGGCACCAACAGCTACCTGGTGGGCGACCCCGACACCGGCTATATCGCCATCGACCCCGGGCCGGCGGACGATGAGCATCTGGAAAAACTCTGGCGCGCGGCGGGCGGCGACATCCGCCTGATTGTCTGCACCCATTCGCACCCCGACCACGCCCCCGGCGCCAGGCCGCTGCAGGCCATGTGCCACACGGTGCCGCCCATTTTGGGGCTGGCAAGCAAAGACACGGCGCGTGCGAACAGCGTGTTTGTGCCGGACAGGGTATTGCAAAACGGCGAGATTTTGGTGCTCGGCAAGACCTCCATCGCGGCGAGGGCGCCGCTCCCACAGGGGGCCGATGCCGAGGCCCGTCCCATCGCGGCGAGGGCGCCGCTCCTACAAGATGTCCCCGCCCTTGTGGGAGGCCCGCCCTCGGGCCGATGGCTGTCTGACACCCACCACACGCTGCAAGTCATTCACACCCCCGGCCACGCCGCCAACCACCTGTGCCTGGTGCTGCTGGAAGACGGCTTGCTGTTCAGCGGCGACCACATTTTGAATGGCAGCACCACGGTGGTCGACCCGCCCGATGGCGACATGAGCGACTACCTGAATTCGCTGGACCTGCTGCACGAGGCTTGCACTGAGTACCAGCTCAAGTACATCCTGCCCGCCCACGGTTATGTCATCGGCGGGCCGGATGACGAGGCACAGGCTGCCATCGCCAGGCTCAAGGCGCACCGCCTGCAGCGCGAGGCCAAGGTCATGGCCGCCATGCAGGCGCAGCCCGACGGCACGCCGGACGACTGGCTGGCGCTGGTTTATGCCGACGTGCCGCAGCGCATGTGGCCGGTGGCCAAGCGCTCGCTGATGGCGCATGTGGCGCGCATCAAGACCTTGAACTGGAATGGGTAGGCCGCACGGCCAAGGCTGCGCTTGCGACGGTTACCATTGCCGTCAATGATCAAACCCAAAAACCCCGCACCCGCTGCCAAACCGCTCACCCAGGACGGCGAGCGCCTGTCCAAGCAGGTGGCGCACCTGATGCGTTGCTCGCGCCGCGAGGCCGAGCAGTACATCGAGGGCGGCTGGGTCAGCGTGAACGGCAAAGTGGTCGAGGAACCGATGGCGCGGGTGAGCGACCAGACCGTGGTGGTGGACCCGCACGCCAGCCTGATGGCGCTCACCGATGTCACGCTGCTGCTGCACAAGCCGCCCGGTTATGAAACCATGGCGATGCCGGGCGAGGCGAACAAGCGCGTCAAGCCCGCGCACCAGCTGCTGCTGGTAGCCAAGCACTGGGCGCAGGATGCCTCGGGCGTGCGCTTGCTCAAGCACCACTTTGCCAAGCTCAGTGCCTGCGTGCCGCTGGAAACGGCTGCCAGCGGCCTGGTGGTGTTCACACAAGACTGGCGCGTGCTGCGCAAGCTCACCGAAGACGCGGCCATCCTGGAGCAGGAGCTGGTGGTGGAGGTGGCCGGCGAGGTCGCGCCCGAGGTGCTGCAGCGCCTGAACGCCGGCCTGAGCAGCGACGGCCAGCCGCTGCCGCCGGTCAAGGTCAGCATCAACAGCACCTCAAGCACGTCCACGCGGCTGCGTTTTGCCTTGAAGGGTGCGCACCCTGGGCTGATCGCCTACCTGTGCGAGCGCGTGGGCCTGCGCATCCAGGGCATCAAGCGCCAGCGCGTGGGCCGGGTGGCGCTGGCGGGCCTGCCCGAAGGCCAATGGCGCTATCTGCACGAGGGCGAGCGCTTTTAACCTAGAAACGGCAGTTGACCGCTTTGTATCCCTTGCCAGGCCGCATGAAATCAACGCTTGATGGCTTCGATGGCATTCACCTTGTGGGTGAGAGCGCTATGCACCTGCCGTTTCTAGGTTTAAACCGCGCGATTCACGACCCGAAGAGCTGGCCGCGCGCCGCATCGGTGATGGCCAGCACGCAGGGGTGGCTGATGCGCCGCTCGATCGATATCGCGTAAAACTCTTCCACCAGTTCGGCGGTTTGGCCGATCACCTTGACGCCAAACTGGGCACAGGTCTCAATTTCGAGCACGCGCGGGGCCATGAACACGCCCTGGCCTTCGCGGCCAAAGGCTTTCATCAGCGCGGCGTCGTCAAACTCGCCCACCACCACGGGCGCAATCTGGTGACGGGCAAACCAGCCTTCAAGCTGCAGCCGCACCGAGGCCGTGGCGCTTGGCACCAGCATGGGCACGCCATCCAGGCAGGCGGGGAACTGGCCCGCAATGCGCGACATCAGGCCCGGCGCGGCAAAAAAGCTCATCACGCTGCTGCCCAGCGCGTGGCTGTAGGCCTTGACGCTGACGCGCCGGGGCACGGGTTCGTCGGCAATCACCAGGTCAAGCCGGTGCAGCGCCAGTTGCGCCAGCAGGTCGTCAAAGCTGCCCTCGCTGCACAGCATCTTGACCGGCTCATCGATCGAAAAAGCCGGCTCCAGCAGCCGGTAAGCGATGGATTTGGACAACGAATCGGCCACCCCCACCCTGAAATCCAGCCGCCGCTGGCCGCCGCGTACCTGGCGCAGGCTGCTTTCGAGTTCACTGCCCAGGCTGAAGATCTGGTCGGCATAGCCCAGCGCCAGGCGACCGTGCTCGGTCAGCTCCAACCCGCGTCCGCTCTTGCGAAACAACTTGCGCCCGAGCCAGTCCTCCAGCAGCTTGATCTGGCCAGAAATGGTTTGCGGCGTGGTGTGCAACTGCTCACCGGCGCGCATGATGCCGCCGGCGT
>JALNWC010000038.1 GCA_023231075.1 Rhodoferax sp. | reverse complement strand
CCTGACCGAGGTTCTGCCCGCAGCGGCTGATGCCTGGATGATCGGGCCATTCTTTCTGAGCAAGGGCGGGCTGAACTTTCCGATCCCCGTCTGGGGCACAGGCCAGCTTTGGGCTGCGTATGGGCTGTTGCCTGGCGTTTTTTTGGGCTGGGCTTACCGGCGCTGGGCCGTCAGTCAATTTGAAGCCACCGGACAAGCCCGCAGCATGGTTGTGCTACCGCTCATGATTGTGTTTCTGGCCAGCGTGGCAGGCTGGGCACTGGGTGGTGCGCCCACAGAATTCAATCGCCCTTTCAAAGGTGATTTTTCAATTGAAAACGGCGGCGCATTGACGCCGGAATTTCTGGCGGTATTGATGGGTTTGACGCTCTACACCGCATCGTTCATTGCCGAGGTGGTGCGTGGCGGCATTGCCTCGGTGGCGCGGGGACAGGGTGAAGCGGCCTCGGCGCTGGGCTTGAACCAAAATCAGCAAATGCGCCTGGTCATGCTGCCACAAGCACTGCGTGTGATCATCCCGCCACTGACCAACCAGTATTTGAACCTGACCAAAAACTCTTCGCTGGCAGTGGCCATTGGCTACCCCGATGTGGTGTCCATAGCGAACACGGCACTCAATCAGACCGGCCGCGCGGTGGAGTGCATTGCACTGGTGATGCTGGTCTACCTGATCACTTCGCTGGGCACGTCCCTGTTGATGAACTGGTACAACAGCCGCGCCGCCATCAAGGAACGTTGAACCGGACCCCACCATGAACAACACCACTTTTCAACCCATCGCACCGCGACCGGCCCCGGTCAGTACCGAAGGCCCGCTGGCCTGGGTCAAGACCAATTTGCTGGCTGACTGGAAAACCTCGCTGGCCACCCTTGTCATTGGTGGCCTGCTGCTGTGGCTGGTGCCGCAGATTCTGAACTGGGCCATCTTCAAGGCAGTCTGGGTGGCCGACTATGACGCCTGCCGCGTCGACGGGGTCGGAGCCTGCTGGGGCGTGATCACCGAAAAATACCGCATCATCATTTTTGGTCGCTACCCGTTTGACGAACAATGGCGGCCACTGGTGGCCACCCTGCTGCTTACCGGCCTGCTGGTGGCAAGCTGCATGCGCATGTTCTGGCGCGCCTGGCTGCCCTTGTTGTGGCTGGTGGTGCTGGCGGCATTTTTTGCGCTCATGTACGGCAACACGCTGGGCTTGAGCCAGGTCGAAACCGACCGCTGGGGTGGCCTGCCACTGACCATTTTGCTGGCCTCGCTGTCGCTGGTGATGTCGTTTCCGATCGCGCTGCTGGTGGCGCTGGGGCGGCGCTCCAAGCTGCCCGCCATCCGCAGTTTTTGCACCATTTATGTCGAACTGATTCGCGGCGTGCCGCTGATCTCGGTGCTGTTCATGGCCTCGTTCATGTTCCCGCTGTTCATGCCGCCAGGCGTCAAGATTGACGTGCTGGTGCGGGTGCTGGTGGGCATCACGCTGTTTGCCGCGGCTTATTCGGCCGAGGTGATTCGCGGTGGCTTGCAGGCCGTGCCCACGGGTCAGGTCGAGGCCGCCGCCACGCTGGGCCTGTCGTACTGGCAAACCCAGCGCAAGATCGTGCTGCCGCAAGCGCTGGCCATGGTGGTGCCGGGCATCATGAACAACTTCATCTCGACCTTCAAGGACACCTCTCTGGTGACCATCGTGAGTCTGTATGAATTGACCGGCGCCATGAGCCTGGCGCTCAATTCAGACGCCAACTGGCGACCCTTCTCGATGGAAGGCTACATCTTCATTGCGTTGATCTACTTCGTGTTCTGCTTCTCCATGTCGCGCTACAGCCACTGGGTGGAGAAGCAGGTGAATAAAAGTAAATTGCACTGAAACCACATGGAGAAAAATTAACCATGGCTGACACCCCAACGCCCTCCCCCATCATCACCTTCGACAAGGTCAACAAGTGGTACGGCAACAATTTCCATGTGCTGCGCGACATTGACCTGAGCGTGGCCAAGGGCGAGCGCATCGTCATCTGCGGGCCCTCGGGCTCGGGCAAGTCCACCCTGATCCGCTGCATCAACCGGCTTGAAGCGCATCAGCAAGGCCACCTGACGGTTGACGGCGTCGAGCTCACCGACGACGTCAAGGCCATCGACGCCGTGCGCAAGGAAGTCGGCATGGTGTTCCAGCAGTTCAACCTGTTCCCGCACCTCACGGTGCTGGAAAACCTGACGCTGTCACCGATGTGGGTCGGCAAAATGCCCAAGAAAGAGGCCGAAGAAAAAGCCATGGTGCAGCTCAACCGGGTGCGCATTGCCGAGCAGGCCCACAAGTACCCGCTGCAGCTCTCGGGCGGTCAGCAGCAGCGCGTGGCGATTGCGCGCGCGTTGTGTCTGAAGCCGAAGATCATGCTGTTTGACGAACCCACCAGTGCGCTTGATCCCGAGATGATCAAGGAAGTGCTCGACGTGATGATTGCCCTGGCCGATGAAGGCATCACCATGCTCTGCGTGACCCACGAGATGGGCTTTGCCAAGGCCGTGGCCGACCGCGTGATCTTCATGGACCAGGGCCAGATCGTCGAGCAAAACAACCCGCACGACTTCTTCAGCCACCCGCAAAGCGAGCGCAGCAAGGACTTCCTGTCAAAAATCCTGGGGCACTGAGACCATCGAACCCTGGGCAGTGCGCCTGGCGAGGTGGGCGGTCTGGGTGGCTGACGATTTCTGGTACCCCAGTCTGAGGAAGCCGCCCAGACTGCCTGCCTCGCGGATTAATGGGCAATTTAGCTCCCCGCCACCTTCATCTTGTTGATGAGGATGGAGCCCACGGTTTTGGCGCCGTGGTTGTAGGCGTCGGCGCCCACCGCCACGATGCCCTTGAACATGGCCTTCATGTTGCCGGCAATGGTGATCTCGTGGACGGGAAAGGCAATGCGGCCGTTTTCCACCCAGAAGCCGCTGGCGCCGCGTGAATAGTCGCCGGTCACGTAGTTGACGCCGCTGCCCATGAGCTCGGTCACAAACAGGCCGGTGCCCAGGCGCTGCAACATGGCGTCGAGGTCGTCGCCGGCACGGGTCAGGCGCGAGGTGAGCGTCAGGTTGTGCGAGCCACCCGCGTTACCGGTGGTCTTCATGCCCAGTTTGCGCGCCGAGTAGCTGCCCAGAAAGTAGCCCTGCACCCTACCCGCCTCGACCACGCTGCGCGCCTGCACGCGCACGCCTTCGTCGTCAAAAGGCGCGCTGCCCTTGCCGCGCTTGACGAACGGGTCTTCCAGAATGTCAATGTGCTTGGGGAACACCGGTTTGCCCAGGCTGTCGAGCAGAAAGCTGCTCTTGCGGTACAAGGCACCGCCGCTGACGGCCTGCACAAAACTGCCCAGCAGGCCGGCCGCCAGCGGCGACTCGAACAGCACCGGGCATTCGGTGGTGGCAATCTTGCGGGCATGCAGGCGGCTCAAGGCGCGCTCGGCGGCGTAGCGCCCCACGGCTTCCGGGCTGGCCAGCTCAGCCGCATTGCGTTGCGAGCTGTACCAGGCGTCGCGCTGCATGTCGGCACCACGGCCGGCAATCGGCGACACCGACACCGAATGGCGCGAACTGGCATAACCGCCGCGAAAACCGTGCGTGTGGGCGCTGAAAAAATGCGACTGCTGGGCCGACACGCCGGCGCCCTCGCTGTTGGTGACGCGCTTGTCCACGGCAAACGCAGCCGCTTCGGCTTGCAGCGCGAGTTGCGCCGCCTGCTCGCTGGTGATGGCCCAGGGGAAAAACAGCTCCAGGTCGGTGCGCTGCTCATCAAAGCGGGCAATATCGGCCTCGTCGGGCAGGGCGGCAAACGGGTCTTCGGCGGTAAACCGGGCAATGTCAAAAGCGGCCTGCACCGTTTGCTTGATCGCCGCCTGGGAAAAGTCGGAGGTGCTGGCGCTACCACGGCGCTGGCCCAGATGCACGCTGATACTGAGCGACTTGTCGCGGTTGCGTTCCACGTTTTCCAGCTCGCCTTTGCGCACCGACACGCTCAGGCCGCAGCCTTCCGAGGCGTGCGCTGCGGCGTCGGTGGCACCCAGTTTTTTGGCATGGGCCAGGGCCGAATCGACCAGATCTTCAAAAAAACCACGGCTGTAGCTGAAGCCATCGGCCGGGACATCAGCGCTTTTGGCGGAAGAGGAAGAGGCGGCGCTACCTGACTTGGCGGCGCGCTTGGGCGTGTTGGATTTGTTCATAGCGCGGCTATGATACTTGTCTATGTCAAGAAAACTCAAAAAAGGCTATTTCGTGCGTGGTGAGTTCGTCGCCGAGGGCAGCGAACGCGACCTTGAGCTCAAAGCCGAGCTCAAAGGCACCGATGAGCAAAGCCGCACCGACCTCAAACGCGAGAGCACCGAGCTGCAAAAGCTGGGTGCCGACCTGCTGGAACTGCGCGCCGACCTGCTGGCGCGGCTGGACTTGTCCGACAAGTTCAAGGACGCCATTCTTGACGCCAAACGCATCACCAATTTCGAAGGCAAACGCCGCCAGATGCAGTTTATCGGCAAGCTCATGCGCAAGCTCGAGCCCGAGGTGTTGGATGCGGTCAAGAAAACGCTCAGTGAAGAAGCCACCGGCTCGGCCGCCGACAACCTGATGCTGCACCAGGCCGAAATCTGGCGTGACCGGCTGATTGCCGACGACGATGCCAGCGCCCAATGGATCACCCAGAACCCCGGCTGCGACAGCCAGGAACTGCGCGCCCTGATTCGCCAGGCCCGCAAGGACGCCAAGCCCGCCAAACCGGGTGCCCTGCCACGCCATGGCCGCGCCTACCGCGAAATCTTTCAGATGGTGCGCGAGCAACTCGGCGCCATTCCGCCGCACGACCATACCGACACGCCTTTCAGCCCCGCCAGAGAAGCCTCATGAACACGCCCGCTGCCAACCCCTACCCGCCCGTCAAGATCGGCATCGTGTCGATCAGCGACCGTGCATCTGCTGGCGTGTATGTCGACAAGGGCCTGCCCGCGCTGCAAGAGTGGTTGAGCCGCGCCCTGAAGAACCCGCTGCAGTTCGAGCCGCGCCTGATCCCCGACGAACAAGCCGCCATTCAAGCCGCGCTGATCGAGCTGGTGGACGCCGGCTGCGCCCTGGTGCTCACCACCGGCGGCACCGGCCCGGCGCTGCGCGACGTCACGCCCGAGGCCACGCTGGCGGTGGCGCACAAGGAAATGCCCGGTTTTGGCGAGCAGATGCGCCAGATCAGCCTGAACTTTGTGCCCACGGCGATTCTGTCGCGCCAGGTGGCCGTGATCCGCGAGCAAAGCCTCATCATCAACCTGCCCGGCCAGCCCAAGTCGATCGCCGAAATCCTGGAAGGCCTGCGCGACGCCGAGGGCAAGTCCGTGGTGCCCGGCATCTTTGCCGCCGTGCCCTACTGCATCGACCTGATCGGTGGGCCGTATCTGGAAGCCGATGAAACGGTGTGCAAGGCCTGGCGCCCCAAAACCGCGATCCGGACTTTTCCTGATTGGTAACAACTCACCCCCATGAGAAGGATGAGCGGAAATCCAAAGCAATGCAAGAACTACCCGTAATGGTCGGAGCGAAAGGATTCGAACCTTCGACCCTCTGGTCCCAAACCAGATGCGCTACCAGGCTGCGCTACGCTCCGACCCGCGTATTGTAATCGCTGTAGCCGCCGTTTTTGAACGACACCCCTGTGCAAAAACCTTCTATCACCGTTAAATGACAAACCACCCTGCACCCTTGCCCTGGCTGGCCAGCGGCGAGCCCTTTCCGCCCGTGAACATGGCATGGGGTGTCGACACGATGGCACCTGGTTTGTTGTGCGCCGGGGCCGATTTGTCGGTCAGCACACTCCAAACAGCCTACCAAAACGGCATCTTTCCATGGTTCAGCACCGGTCAACCCATTTTGTGGTGGAGTCCGGCGCCGCGCATGGTGCTTGAAGTCGACAAATTTCGGCTGCAGCCTTCATTGAAAAAAACCTTGAAAAAATTTGCCGGTGATCCAGACTGCGAGATCCGCATTGACAGCGCCTTTGCACAGGTCATTCAAGCCTGCGCGTCCAGCCCCAGACAAGGTGCGCAGGGCACCTGGATCGTGCCCGCCATGATCCACGCCTATACCGACCTGCACCATGCGGGTTGGGCCCACAGCGTCGAAACCTGGGTCAAAGGTGAACTGGTCGGTGGCCTGTATTGCGTTGCCATGGGACAGGCGGTGTTTGGCGAGTCGATGTTTTACCGCCAGCCCGATGCGTCCAAAATTGCCCTGGCGGCCCTGGTCAGCCTGTGCCGTCATCATCAGATCAGCCAAATCGATTGCCAGCAAAACACGGCGCATCTCAAATCCTTGGGAGCGCACGAAATACCCAGGACAGAATTTACCAGGCGGGTTAATGCCTTGTCCAGGCGCCCCACCATGGACTGGCATTTCAAGCCCCTATACTGGCAGGAATTCCTTGCATTCAAAACGGCCCCAGCGTGAATCAATCCCAGGAAACAGCGCTCAAAACGCTTCGGTTCTATGCCACTGCAAACTACCCTTGCAGTTATCTGGACGGACAGCTTGCCCGCTCCCAAGTGGCCACGCCCACGCATCTGATTGACACCGCTGCCTATTCGGTGTTGATGCGTCATGGCTTCCGACGCAGCGGCCTGTTTTATTACCGTCCACATTGTGATCAATGCCAGGCTTGTCTGCCGCTGCGATTACCCGTGGCCGACTTCCAGGCGGACCGCAGTCAGAGGCGCGCCTGGGAACGGCATCTGCAGTTGATCGCCACCATCGGCACGCCTTTCTATTCGCCTGAGCACTTTGCCCTTTACCAGCGCTACCAGCAGGCACGCCACCCGGGGGGCGGCATGGATTCCGATGACATGGCGCAGTACCAGGACTTTATGATTGAAAGCCACGCCGATACCTTGCTTGTCGAATTCCGTGAGCCATCGTCAGGCGATGGGCCGGGTGTTCTCAAAATGGTGTCCATCGTTGACCAGCTCGACGACGGCCTGTCTGCGGTTTACACCTTTTATGAGCCCGAGCCGCGCCAGTCCTATGGCACTTACAACGTGCTTTGGCAGATCAGGCAAGCCCGGACCCGGGGTGCGAGCCACCTCTACCTGGGCTATTGGGTGGCACAAAGTCAGAAGATGTCCTACAAAAGTCGTTTCAAGCCGTTTCAGCTGTTTATCAACGGGCAATGGCGTGCGTTCCGTGACACGGCCAGCCTCAACAAGCTGCTGTCTGAAAATTTCACAAGATAAAATGAAAGATCACTTCAGGCCATTGCATGCGAAAAACTGATTCACCCCTGCCATCCACCCCAACCATCCAGGTCATCGAGCGCATGATGACCCTGATGGATGTGCTGGCCTCCCAGGAAGAAGCCATTTCGCTCAAGGAAATCAGCGCCAAGACCGGACTGCACCCGTCCACCGCGCATCGCATCCTGAATGACCTGGTGCTGGGCCGCTTTGTCGATCATCCCCAGGCCGGCAGTTACCGCCTGGGCATGCGCCTGCTGGAGTTGGGCAATCTCGTCAAGAACCGGCTGAATGTGCGTGATGCCGCGCTGGAGCCCATGCGTGAATTGCACCGGTTGATACAACAACCCGTCAACCTGAGCATCCGCCAGGGAGATGAAATCATTTATGTTGAAAGAGCCTACAGCGAGCGCTCGGGCATGCAGGTGATTCGGGCCATTGGCGGCCGCGCGCCCTTGCATCTGACCTCAGTGGGCAAATTGTTCCTGGCGGCCGATGATCCGCAAAAAGTCCGGGCCTATGCGCTACGCACCGGCCTCAGCGGGCACACCCGCAACAGCCTGACGCAACTGCCGGCACTTGAACGCGAACTCACCAAGGTACGCCGTGATGGCTTTGCCAGTGACAACGAAGAACTGGAACTGGGCGTGCGCTGCATGGCTGCAGGGATTCTGGATGACCAGGGTAAATTGGTAGCGGGTTTGTCAATCTCCGCACCTGCTGGCCGCTTGGACGAGTCCTGGTTACCCAAACTAAAAGCCACGGCCGGTGAAATCTCGTTCAACCTGGGCCACAGGCCCAACAGCGCGGCCTGATCACCCGCCAGCCAATTCAGCCTCTGACTTGAACACAGCAGCATGGGCGGCCGACTCGACCCAATGGCGTACACGCTCGGCGTCGCCAAATCGGCTCAGATTGCCAGCCGAATCCAGAAAGATCATGATCAACTGCCGACCCGCCACCTTGGTCTGCATCACCAGGCAGCGCCCGGCCTCCGAGATGTAACCGGTTTTTTGCAAACCAATGTCCCAGCTCGGGTTTTTTACCAGGCGATTGGTGTTGTTGTATTGCAGCACCCGATTGCCCACCGACACCTGGTAACCCATCGATGTGGTCAGTTCCCGTAGCAAGGGCTGTTGATGTGCGGCATCAACGAGT
This sequence comes from Rhodoferax sp., assembly GCA_023231075.1. Lineage (GTDB taxonomy): Bacteria > Pseudomonadota > Gammaproteobacteria > Burkholderiales > Burkholderiaceae_C > Rhodoferax. Next base: position 4,040 of record JALNWC010000038.1, on the reverse strand, counting down.
TTGGCCAGGTCGCGCGCACTGGACATGTTTTTGGCGGACAGCCCCGTGGGTTCCACATAACGGGTATCTTTCATGTCGAGCAATTGCGCCTTGTAGTTCATCAGTTGGGTAAAAACCTGCAAGCCACCGGGATAGGTGCGTCCCAGCGCATGGGCGGCGCGGTTTTCGCTGGACATCAGCGCCAAATGCAACAGTTCGCCCCGGCTCAACCGGGTGCCGACGCGCAACCTGGAGCGACTCCATTTTTCAGTATCGACATCCTGCTGGGTGATGGTGATCATTTCATCCATGGGCAGATTGGCCTCGCTCACGACCAGGCCCATCATCAATTTGGTCAACGAAGCGATCGGCAAAACGGCCTGGTCATTCTTGCTGAACAGCACTTCCTGGGTTTCCTGGTCGATCACAAACGCCACGCTCGATTTGAGATTGAGGTCGTCAGCAGCCTGATGCAGGCCGGCCATTTGACCCACCGATGGTCTGGCCACCCGGGCTTGCCTGACAGGAGCCGCTTTGCGCTTGACAACAGCAAACTTTTTTGTCACGCGGCGCTTTGCCACGAACTGGGCTTTTTTATGCTTGCTGACCTGCACCTTTTTTTGTTTGCTGACCTGCGTTTTCGCCGGAGCAGCATGCAACACGGGGGTCCAGCCAAACCAGCTCAGCAAACCCAGAAGACAAATCAAACCACGAACTTTTCTGCCAAAAAAGCGGTTTGGATCGGTGGTCATGAACGTCTCTCCTTAAAGCCAAATAGCGAGGACACAGTTTAACCAAAAAATTCTATCTGTAGCAAGTACTTACAAAACTTTGTTAAACCTCTTTGCGTCCATCAGACCTGGGCCGATACGCGTTCGGCCTGACTCTGGAGTTTGTTCAGCGCGCTCAGGTAGGCTTTGGCCGACGCCACCACAATGTCCGGGTCGGCGCCCACGCCATTGACGATGCGACCACTGCTTTGCAGGCGCACGGTCACCTCACCCTGACTTTCTGTCGAGCCGCTGATGGCATTGACCGAATACAGCACCATCTCGGCACCACTCTTGACGTTTGATTCAATCGCCTTGAGCGAGGCGTCCACCGGCCCGTTGCCGTTGGCGGTGCCGGTCACTTCCTGGCCGCCAATGGTCATGACCACCGTGGCTTGCGGGACTTCGCCGGTTTCGCTGTGCTGCGACAAAGAGACAAAACCATACTGGTCGTGGCTTTGGGCCACATTTTCCTCGCTCACCAGCGCCAGAATGTCTTCGTCAAAAATCTCGCTCTTGCGATCGGCAAGCTCCTTGAATTTGGCGAAGGCCAGGTTCACTTCGGCCTCGCTGTCCATTTGCACACCCAGCTCGGTCAGGCGTTGCTTGAACGCATTGCGCCCGCTCAGCTTGCCCAGCACGATCTTGTTGGCGGTCCAGCCCACGTCTTCAGCGCGCATGATCTCGTAGGTATCGCGCGCTTTCATCATGCCGTCCTGGTGAATGCCTGAAGCATGGGCAAAAGCGTTGGCGCCCACGATGGCCTTGTTGGGCTGCACCACAAAACCCGTGGTCTGGCTCACCATGCGGCTGGCCGCGAGAATCTGGGTCGTGTCCACACCCACATCCAGATCAAAGTAATCACGCCGGGTGCGCAAAGCCATCACCACTTCTTCCAGACTGCAATTGCCCGCACGCTCGCCCAGGCCGTTGATGGTGCATTCCACCTGGCGTGCGCCGCCGATCATGACACCGGCCAGCGAGTTGGCCACCGCCATGCCCAGGTCGTTGTGGCAATGCACCGACCAGATCACCTTGTCAGAATTTGGCACACGCTCGCGCAGGCGCTTGATGAAGTTGCCGTACAGTTCCGGAATGGCATAACCCACGGTATCCGGCACGTTGACGGTGGTCGCGCCTTCCTTGATCACGGCTTCAATCACCCGGCACAAAAAGTCTTCTTCGCTGCGGTAAGCGTCTTCGGCGCTGAATTCAATGTCAGCCACCCGGTTGCGGGCGAAACGCACCGCCAGTTTGGCCTGTTCCAGCACCTGCTCGGGCGTCATGCGGAGTTTCTTTTCCATGTGCACCGGCGAGGTCGCAATGAAGGTGTGGATCCGCGCCCGGTTGGCGCCCTGTACCGCATCGGCGGCCAGCGTGATGTCACGGTCGTTGGCGCGCGACAAGGAGCACACGGTGGAATCCTTGATGGCATGGGCAATCGCCTGGATGGCTTCAAAATCGCCATTGGAACTGGCCGCAAAACCGGCTTCGATGACATCGACTTTCAGACGCTCCAGTTGACGGGCAATGCGCAATTTTTCATCGCGGGTCATGGAGGCACCGGGCGACTGCTCGCCGTCACGCAAGGTGGTGTCAAAAATTACCAATTTGTCTGACATGTCATTTCTCCTGGGATGTTTATAAAGGCGATCAAGAAGTTCTGGGCAACAAAAAAGCCCGTCGCGGTTGCTGACGGGCTTTTGGGGTTGATGCAATCACGCGCTAACCACTCCGCCCGCCGGACGTCAGGATTAGCAATAGTGAGAAAGTATGCATGGACTCAATATAACACAGCCTGGCATCATCTATGCAGGCCGCGTTCTTCGGGTTCGTCGGTGGAGGTGCTGATCACGCTGGTGGGAATACCCTTGGTCCTGCGCCAGAAGTAGATCGCATAGCCGCTCAAGCCATACAGCACAAACAAACCAAACATCACGATCGGCGGGTCAATGTTGATGACGGCAATGCCAATGGCCATCAGCACAATGACCGCAAAAGGCACACTGCGCTTCATCTGGATGTCCTTGAAACTGTAAAACGGCACATTGGTCACCATGGTCAGCCCGGCATACAGGCACACGGCAAACATGGGCCAGGCCCATTGCGGACCAGCACTGCCCAAATCGGTCATGACCCAGATAAAACCGGCTACCAGCGCTGCGGCGGCGGGCGACGGCAAGCCCTGAAAATAGCGTTTGTCGACCACCGTCGTGTTGACGTTGAAGCGCGCCAGCCGCAAGGCCGCGCAGGCGCAATAGACAAACGCAGCGATCCAGCCCCAGCGCCCCAGACCCTTGAGCGCCCACACATAAGCGATCAACGCGGGCGCCGCGCCAAAGGACACCATGTCGGAGAGCGAGTCCATCTGCTCGCCAAAAGCGCTCTGGGTGTTGGTCATGCGCGCCACCCGACCGTCCAGACTGTCGAGCACCATGGCACAAAAAATACCGGCCGCAGCCAAGTCAAAACGGCCATTGATCGCCATCACAATGGCGAAAAAACCGCCAAAAAGTGCTGCCAGCGTGAACAGGTTGGGCAGAATGTAAATGCCTTTGCGACGCTTCTTCGGCAGCACCCCGTCAGCGTGGTCCGTATTGTGTATGTTCACTTCGTCCATTCATGTTGTCCAGAGAGCGCCCATAATAACAAAGGCTACCGAAGTAGCCTTTGTTTAAAAAAAACACGCAGCGCTTAATTGCGCGTCTGGTCCACCAACTTGTTTTTGGCAATCCAGGGCATCATGGCGCGCAGTTGCGCACCCACCACCTCGATCTGGTGATCGGCGGTATTGCGGCGACGTGCCGTCATGCTCGGATAGTTGGTGCGGCCTTCCAGAATGAACATCTTGGCGTAGTCACCGTTCTGGATGCGCTTCAAGGCGTTGCGCATGGCTTCGCGGCTCTGGGCGTTGATGACTTCCGGGCCCGTCACGTACTCGCCGTATTCGGCGTTGTTGGAGATCGAGTAGTTCATGTTGGCGATGCCGCCTTCATAGATCAGGTCGACGATCAGCTTGAGTTCGTGCAGGCACTCGAAGTAGGCCATCTCGGGCGCGTAACCGGCTTCGACCAAAGTTTCGTAACCCATCTTGATCAGCTCGACGGCACCGCCGCACAGCACGGCCTGCTCGCCAAACAGGTCGGTCTCGGTTTCTTCCTTGAAGTTGGTCTCGATGATGCCGGCCTTGCCGCCGCCATTGGCCATGGCATAGGACAGTGCCAGGTCACGCGCCTTGCCGCTCTTGTCCTGATGCACCGCCACCAGATGCGGCACGCCGCCACCCTGGGT
>JALNWC010000037.1 GCA_023231075.1 Rhodoferax sp. | reverse complement strand
CTTTGCGAGCCCTTATCATGCGAAGGTCTGAACCCGTTTAAAAACCATGAAAAAACCCATCGACATCGTGACCGCCACGTTTGACAGCCCACTGGGACCCATGCGCGTGGCAGCCAGCCCGCAAGGCGTGTGCGGCGTCTGGTTTGAGGGCCAGCGCCACCAAGCTGACGCCAGCGCGTGGCCCACGGTGGCAGACCACCCGCTGCTGCAGCAAGCCACGGCGCAGTTGACGCAGTACTTTGCCGGACAACGCCGCCCGTTTGAGCTGCCGCTGGACCTGAGCGCCGGCACACCGTTTCAGCAAACCGTTTGGCGGGCGCTGCAAAGCCTCGCGTTCGGACAAACCTGCAGCTACGGTGCCTTGAGCGCGCAAATGGGCCGCCCCACGGCGGTGCGCGCCCTCAGCGGCGCGGTGGCGCGCAACCCCTTGAGCATCGTCGTGCCCTGTCACCGCGTGCTGGGGGTCGACGGTGCCTTGACCGGCTATGCGGGCGGGCTGGATCGCAAGGCCGCACTGCTCAAGCTCGAAGGCGCGCTTTGACTGCATCGCTTCCCCCGAAAGTCCGGTTGACCGAATTTGTGCTGCTGGGCCACTTCTGACAAATCCGGCCGTCAAAATACACAACTTATTACTTTACGAGCCCTTAGCAGATCAAGCATACCAAAATGTAAAGGCTTTTTAGAGCGGTCTTCTTGGCATGGAAGACTACCAGGCTTGGGTATATTGGGCCCTGTATCCTTGGCTTGATGCACATGGTGCAAATTATTTGTGTGACGACATGAAAGCGTATGAATACGAACCCGAATATCGCTGCAGCTTCGTCTGTCAGACCTGATTTTCTGCTTACTGACCATGATTTTTCGAAAATACGCACCCTGATCCATCAACGTGCGGGCATTGCGCTGGGGACACAAAAAAGGCAAATGGTCTACAGCAGGCTGTCACGACGTTTGCGGGAACTCAAACTGAAGGACTTCTCCACTTATCTCACCCTGCTGGAAACCAACCCGAACAGCGGCGAGTGGCAGTTGTTCACCAATGCGTTAACCACCAATCTGACGGCGTTCTTTCGCGAGGCGCACCATTTCCCGGTACTGGCGGAACATGCCCTCGGCTGCACCCAACCCGTCAGCGTCTGGTGCTCGGCGGCCTCCACCGGAGAAGAGCCGTACTCGATTGCGATCACGCTCATGGAAGCGCTGGGCAGCCGCGCCAGCACCGCCAGCGTGATCGCCACCGACATCGACACGCAGGTGCTGGCCAAGGGCGCAGCGGGCGTTTTTACCATGGAGCAGGTCAGCAAACTGTCGCCCGCCCGCCTCAAGCGCTTTTTCCTGAAAGGCTCTGGCGCACATTCAGGCAACGTGATGGTGCGGCCCGAAGTGGCGGCGATGGTCAAATTCAAGCGGCTCAATCTGCTCGACCCGAAATGGCCGTTGCAGGAACCGTTCGACGCCATTTTCTGCCGCAATGTGATGATTTATTTCGACAAGCCCACACAAGGAAAAATCCTTCAACGCTTTGCGCCACTGTTGAAGCCGCAGGGTTTGCTGTTTGCCGGACACTCTGAAAATTTCTCTTTTGCCAATCAGACCTTCCGGCTGCGCGGCCAGACGATTTATGAACTGGCGTCCAACCGGCCGAAAGACGCCGCATGACATCGGCGGACATGGAGCCGATCGCCACGCGGCATTTTTTTGATCGCGAGTTTGCCCTTCCGGCGGTGAAGCTGCTGCCTGGCGAGTACTACGTCACCGCCAGGGACATGGTGTTGACGACGGTATTGGGATCGTGCGTGTCGGCTTGCGTGCGTGACAGCACGACGGGAATTGGCGGCATGAACCACTTCATGCTGCCCGAGGACGCGAATCCAGCATCGCGTGACGCTGTCGCAGCCATGCGCTATGGCGTTTATGCCATGGAAATGCTGCTCAATGAGTTACTCAAAGCCGGTGCCCGGCGGGAACGGCTGGAGGCCAAGGTGTTTGGCGGTGGCGCGGTGCTGGCCAATATGACCATGCTCAATATCGGCGACCGCAATGCCGATTTCGTATTGCGTTATCTGCAAACCGAACAGGTCCGGATAGTGGCCCAAGATCTGCGCGGGAGCCTGCCCCGACGCATCAATTATTTCCCGGCGAGCGGCAGAGTCGCCATGCGCAAGCTTCGCCGACAGGACGATGCGGTGCAGGTGCAGCATGACGAAGAGGCGCTGGTGCAGGCACTGTTAAAACAGGCAAACGGCCACAAGTTGACGCGGATTGAGACCAGCGTTTCCCGCAATGAGATGAACAGGAGTACCCGGATATCATGAGTGCAAAAAAAATCAAGGTCCTGTGTGTCGACGACTCGGCTCTGATACGCAGCCTGATGACCGAGATCATCAATAGCCAGCCCGACATGATTGTGGTGGCGACCGCCTCCGATCCCTTGATCGCGCGCGACCTGGTCAAGCAGCACCACCCCGACGTGATGACGCTGGACGTCGAAATGCCACGCATGGACGGACTGGAATTTCTCGAAAAACTGATGCGCCTGCGACCCATGCCTGTGGTGATGGTGTCGTCTCTGACCGAGCGCGGATCGGAAGCGGCACTGCGCGCCCTGGAGCTTGGGGCGATCGACTTTGTCACCAAGCCGCGCCTTGGCATCCGTGATGGCTTGCTGGCCTATACCGACCTGATTGCCGGCAAGATACGCATTGCCGCCGCCGCCAGGCTGTTGCCGGCCAGGCGTGCCGCGACGCCAGGCAACGCGTCAACGGTGGCCGAAGCGCCCCTGCTGCGCAGCCCCCTGATGAGCACCGAAAAACTCATCATCATGGGTGCCTCCACCGGTGGCACCGAGGCCATTCGTGAGGTATTGCAGCCCCTGCCGCCGGACAGTCCGGGCATCATGATCGCGCAGCACATGCCGGCGGGCTTTACCTATTCGTTTGCTCAGCGCCTGAACGGCTTATGCCGGATCGCCGTGACGGAAGCCGTCCATGGTGAACGGATCTTGCCGGGTCATGCCTACATTGCGCCCGGTGGTTTTCATCTGTCGTTGGTACGTAGCGGCGCCAATTACGTTGCCCATGTGGACCAGGCACCGCCAGTGAACCGGCATCGTCCATCGATCGACGTGCTGTTTGATTCTGCGGCCAAACATGCCGGAAAAAATGCCATCGGCATGATTCTGACCGGCATGGGGCGCGATGGTGCCGACGGCCTGCTGCGCATGCGGCAGGCGGGCGCCCATACGCTGGCACAGGACGAGGCCAGTTGCGTGGTGTTCGGCATGCCACGTGAAGCCATTGAAAACGGTGCCGCCGTTGAAGTCGCTCCGATCCACGAAATGAGTCAGCGCGTGATAGCGCACCTGAGGTCGCTGGGTGAGCGGAGCAACCGGGTCTAGCTGCTAGAAAAGAGAAATTATTAAAGCTTTTGGCTGGTGCAACCGTTGTACTGGCAGATGGCTGGGATGGCTGAGTTGTTAGTCAATTTTTGGAGTCAATGTGGTTGATAAAAGCATCAAAATTCTGGTCGTGGACGACTTCCCGACCATGCGCCGGATTATTCGCAATCTGCTCAAAGAACTGGAGTTCGTCAATGTCGACGAGGCCGAGGACGGCGCGGTCGGTCTGGAAAAGATCAAAAACGGCAACTATGGCTTTGTGGTGTCCGACTGGAATATGCCCAACATGGACGGGCTGGCCATGCTGCAGGCCATCCGTGCCGACCCGGCACTCGCCAAACTGCCGTTCCTGATGGTGACCGCGGAAGCAAGGAAGGAAAACATCATTGCCGCCGCCCAGGCCGGTGCCAACGGCTATGTCGTCAAGCCATTTACGAGCATCACGCTGGAAGAAAAAATCACCAAGATCTTCGAGAAGATTGAACGGGAGGGGGCTTGACATGGCGCAGGTGGCACCACATGACGAGGCTGTTGGCGATTCGGCCGAGCAACTGATTCATCGCATCGGTCAGTTGACGCGCCAGATGCGCGAAGGCATGCGTGAATTGGGACTGGACAAGGGGATTGCGCGGGCGGCCGAGGCCATCCCCGATGCGCGCGACCGTCTGGGCTATGTGGCCCAAATGACCGAACGTGCGGCCGAAAGGGCGCTGAACGCGATCGACGTCGCCCAGCCCATCCAGGAAGACCTGTCCAAACAAGCCAAGGGCTTGTCCCAGCGCTGGGATGTGTGGTTTGCCAGTCCACTGGTGCTGGACGATGCACGTGAACTGGTGCTCGACACCCGCAGCTATTTGTCCGAGGTGCCGCAGCAGGTCAAGGCGACCCATGCCCAGTTGATGGAAATCATGATGGCGCAGGACTTCCAGGACCTGACCGGCCAGGTCATCAAAAAGTTGATGGATGTGATCAGGGAGATGGAGACGCAGTTGCTGCAGCTTCTGGTTGACAACGCGCCCATTGAGAAACGACAGGACGTGAGCAGCAGCCTGCTCAATGGACCGCAAACCAAGCTGGGCAACCCGGATGCCATCGATGACCAGGGTCAGGTTGACGATCTGCTGGCCAGCCTCGGGTTTTAACCAGCGGGAGGCCTGATTGCCCAAAAAGCAGGCCTATTCCCGGCCTGTTTGGCTGATCGACTCAAGGCCACTGCCTCAATAATCTGCGGCATGAGGCGCTTTGCGCCTGGCGCTTCGGAGTAGTGATGGCGGAAGAAAGTGATCTCGAAAAAACAGAACCGGCCTCACCCGGGCGTCTGGAAAAGGCGCGCGAGGAAGGTCAGGTCGCACGGTCCCGCGAGTTGGTCACCTTTGTCATGCTGGTGACGGCCATCAGCGGCCTGTGGACCATCGGCGAGATGATCGGCGGCCGCCTGGGCGATACCTTGCGCCACGGCATGCAATTCGAGCGGGCCACGGCCTTTGACACCTCGCACATGATGGTTCAGGCCGGCAGCGCCGCCAGGCACGCGCTACAGGCGCTGATGCCGCTGCTCGCCATGATGATGCTGGCCGCGCTGATTGCACCCATGATGCTTGGCGGCTGGCTGCTCTCGACCAAATCACTGGTCCCCAATTTTTCAAAACTGAATCCGGCGAAGGGGATCGGCCGCATGTTTTCGACCGAATCCCTGGCCGAACTGGTCAAGACCATCGTCAAGTCCCTGCTCGTCGGCGGCATTGCCTGGTGGGTCATCGCGAGCAAGATCGCCCCGATCATGGGCTTGATGAGCGAGCCGGTCCACGTTGCGCTGCCACATACGCTGCGCCTGGTGGCCGCCAGTTGCGCGCTGATCGTCGGGGCGCTGCTGCTGCTGGTGGCCATCGACGTGCCCTACCAGCTGTGGCGTCATGCCCACAAGCTGCGCATGTCGCGCGAGGATTTGCGACAGGAACAAAAAGAAAGCGACGGCGATCCGCTGGTCAAGGCCCAGATTCGCCGACAGCAACAACAGATGGCAAAACGCCGCATGATGGCCGAAGTGCCCAAGGCCGACATCATTGTCACCAACCCCACCCATTTTGCCGTTGCCCTCAAGTACCTTGACAAGGAAATGCGCGCACCCCGCGTGATCGCCAAGGGCACTGATCTGGTGGCCTTGCGCATTCGCGCCATGGCCGAAGAAAACAAAATTCCTGTGCTCGAAGCCCCACCGCTTACGCGGGCACTGTACCGCCACACCCGCCTGGGCGACGAAGTGCCTGCGGCCTTGTATGCGGCCGTGGCTGAAGTGCTGGCTTGGGCTTATCAACTGCACCGCTGGCGCAGCGAAGGCGGCACGCTGCCACGCGCGCCCCAGGACTTGCCGGTGCCCGCGACGCTCGATCTACCCGGAACACCGGCATGACACGGTTGAATTCATGGCTGCGCCTGCCCCGGCTGATGCTGAACGGCCATCAGAGCAAGGGCCTGGTCGGCCCCGTTCTGATCATCCTGATTCTCAGCATGATGGTGCTGCCCCTGCCGCCGTTTTTGCTGGACCTGCTGTTCACCTTCAACATCGCGCTGTCGATCATGGTGCTGCTGGTCAGCATGTACACCATGAAGGCGCTCGATTTTGCCGCCTTCCCGGTGGTGCTACTGTTTACCACGCTGCTGCGCCTGTCGCTCAATGTCGCCTCCACCCGCGTCGTGCTGATGGAGGGCCACACCGGACCGGATGCCGCCGGCAAGGTCATTGAGGCTTTCGGCCATTTTCTGGTCGGCGGCAACTTTGCGGTGGGCATCATGGTCTTCGTGATCCTGGTGGTCATCAACTTCATGGTCATCACCAAGGGCGCGGGCCGAATTGCCGAAGTCGGTGCACGTTTCACGCTGGATGCGATGCCGGGCAAGCAGATGGCGATCGACGCCGACCTCAATGCCGGCCTGATCGGTGAAGACGTGGCGCGCAAACGCCGAGCTGAAGTGGCGCAGGAGGCAGACTTCTACGGCTCAATGGACGGCGCCAGCAAGTTCGTGCGCGGCGACGCCATCGCGGGTCTGCTCATTTTGGTGATCAACATCATTGGCGGCCTGATCGTCGGTGTCGCCCAACACGGCATGAGCTTCCCGGACGCAGGCACCACCTACACGCTGCTGGCCATCGGCGACGGCCTGGTCGCGCAAATCCCGGCGCTGGTGATCTCAACCGCAGCGGGCGTCATCGTGTCGCGCGTCACCACCGACGAGGACGTGGGCCGACAGCTCACCGGACAGTTGTTTGCCAATCCGCAGGTGCTGTTTCTGACCGCAGGCGTGATCGGCATGATGGGTTTGATTCCGGGCATGCCCAATATGGCCTTCCTGATCATTGCAGGCGGGCTGATCTGGCTCGGGCAGCGCGTGATGGCGGGGGCGGTGAGCCGGGCAAGCATCGCGTCGGCGCCACCGCCGACGCCGGTTGCGGCGGAATCGCAGGAGGCCACCTGGGACGATGTGGCGTTGGTCGATGCGCTCGGTCTTGAAGTCGGCTACCGGCTGATCTCCCTGGTGGACCGGGCACAAAACGGTGAGCTGCTCGGCCGCATCAAAAGCATTCGCAAAAAGTTCGCGCAGGACATCGGTTTTCTGGTGCCGGTGGTGCATATCCGCGACAACCTCGAAATCAGGCCAAACGCCTACGTGATCAAACTCAAAGGCGTCCAGATTGGGCAGGGAGAAGCCACACCCGGTCAATGGATGGCCATCAACCCGGGACAGGTCAGCGCGACGCTACCCGGCACCCAGACCCAGGATCCGGCCTTCGGTTTGCCGGCCATCTGGATCGACGCCAGCCTGCGCGAGCAGGCGCAGATTTATGGCTACACGGTGGTCGATGCGAGCACCGTGGTCGCGACCCACCTGAATCACCTCATCCACGAGCATGCGGCCGAATTGCTCGGACGCCAGGAGGTGCAACAGTTGCTCGACCGCATCACCAAGGAGTCGCCCGCCCTGGTGGGGGATCTCGTGCCCAAGACCGTATCGCTCACGACCCTGCAAAAAGTGCTACAAAGCCTGCTCGAAGAAAGCGTGCCGATCCGTGACATGCGCACCATTCTTGATGTGCTGGCCGAGCATGCGCCCACGGTGACCGATACCACCGAGCTGACCTCGCTGATCCGGCTGGCGCTGGGGCGTGCCATCACCCAGCAACTATTCCCGGGCAACGAGACGCTCCAGGTCATTGGCCTGGACGCATCGCTGGACCGGGTGCTGCTGCAGGCCCTGACCAACAGCAAGGGGCTCGAACCAGGCCTGGCCGACAACCTGCTGCGCGAAACCCGGACCGCCATGGCGCGTCAGACCGCCATTGGCCTGACGCCGGTGCTGGTGGTGCAGCATCCGCTGCGGGTCCTGCTGGCGCGCTTTTTGCGGCGCAGCCTGCCCCAGCTCAAGGTGCTGTCCCAGGCCGAAATACCTGACGCCCGCACCATCAAAGTGACAGCCATCATTGGAGGAAAAGCTTGAATCACCCAACGCAAACCAGTGCCGAAACCTGCAAGGTTGTGGCCCCCTCCAGCCGCGAGGCGCTGCGCCTGTTACGCGAAAAACTGGGGCCGGATGCCATTGTGCTGTCGAACCGCGTGACCGCCGACGGCGTGGAAATCGTGGCCACGCTGGACGCGCCGGCCAGGCTGCCAGCCGCAGCCAAACCCTTGTTGGCGCTGGCCAACGAGGGCGCCAGCGGGCTGCAGGAAACCCATTCGATGCGTGGCATGGCCGAAGAACAGTTGGCTACCCAGGCCTGGAGCGACCGGCAAAGGCGCGACCCGGTGCGCGGCCACCTGTTGCGCACCCTGCTCGGTGCCGGCTTCAGCGCGCGCCTGGCCAGGGACATTCTGGAACACCTGCCAACCGGCCAGAACCATGCCAGCGGCATGGACTTTGTCAAGCTGGCGCTGTCCCGGCGCGTGCCCCTGCTTGAGGACGAGGCCGCGCTGATGGCCGAAGGCGGCGTCTATGCCCTGGTCGGCCCGACCGGGGTCGGCAAGACCACCACCACCGCCAAGCTGGCGGCGCGCTGCGTGATGCGCTTCGGCACCGAAAAACTGGCGCTGGTCACCACCGACAGCTACCGGATCGGGGCCTATGAGCAATTGCGCATCTACGGCCAGATTCTGGGCGTACCGGTGCATGCCGTGCAGGATGCCGCCGGCCTGGACCGGGTGCTGGCGGACCTGCGCGACAAGCACATGGTGCTGATCGACACGGTGGGCCTGAGCCAGCGCGACCGCGCCGTCTCCGGGCAGATCGCCATGCTGTGCGGTGCCAGCCGTCCGGTCAAGCGCCTGCTGCTGCTCAACGCGACCAGCCATGGCGATACGCTCAACGAAGTGGTCCAGGCCTACCGCCACGGCGAGCATGAGACGACCGGGGCCGATCTGGCAGGCTGCATCTTCACCAAAGTTGACGAGGCGACCCATCCCGGCGCGCTCATCGACATGGCCATTCGCCACCAATTGCCGGTGCACTACGTTTCCAGCGGCCAGAAGGTGCCGGAGCACCTGATGCTGGTCGACCGCCGCGCCCTGATTGACGGCGTGTTCCAGGCGAAAAGCCGCAGCGCCTTGTTCATTCCCGGCGAGGCCGACCTTGCCGAGGCCGCGACAGCCCCTGGCAATGCGGCGCAAGTGGTGGCGGCCGAGGCGGTCAGCGACCGTTTGCGCCTGCAATGCCAGCAACTGATCCGGGCGCTGACACACAATGCGCAGGCATTGGCTGCCAATGCGAGCGCCCTGGCCGCGGGCCAGATCGGCTTTGAAGAAACCCGTGCCCTCTGGCGCCAGTTCGGCGACGACCAGGCGACCGGAAAAACGATCGCGCAAACACTGCTGGCACAGGCACAGGCCGATACCGCCAGCCATTGCCGCGACTACCTGCTGGCCGCCAGCGGCGAAATCAGCCTGGGCGCCACGGATCTTGCCGATACCCGGGTGCTCGCCAGCAGCCTGCTGCTATCGGACCGCAGCGGCCTGCCCTTTGCCGCACCGCACCAGATACTGCCGGCGCCGGCGCAGAGCGGCCTACCGCAAGCGCATTGGGTGCAGCGACTGCCCCTGGGCAAACCGCTTGTCCATGTGCTCGCGCGCATCCCGGCAGCCGAACAACTTGATGCGTGGCAGGCCAGCGGCTTGCGCTGGGCAGCCTGTGGCAGCGCCTCCCTTCGCATCGTCGATGCTGCCAGCGGCGCGCCGGGAACACTGGGAAAACTGGCGGCGGGGCTGGCCTTCGGCGCAGCGCAAGCCGTCACCCATCGGGGCAAAGCGGCCCTGTCATCGGTGGCGCAAGCACGCGTCAGCCTGCGCTGCGGGCCGCACGCCAACACGGCCGTGCCAGCGACTGTGCTGCGCTGTGTGGTGCGCCGCATGGTCGACGCGCAAAGCGGCAAACTGCTGGCACACAGCTACCTGCTGACCAGTGCCAGCGTCGAGGCAAGCACCGAAGAGATGGCGCAGTGGCCGGCCTGGCGCAGCGCTGCCGAACCCTATTTCAAACTGCTCAGGCAGGGCATTTTGCAGCTCGGGGACGCGGGCCTGGCAGGCGAGACGGCCGCGCGCAAGCGTTTGCTGGTGGCCGGACAAACCGCCACCACCGTGTCTCGCCTGCTGCGTGCGCAGGACGCCTGGGCCGACACGGCACGCAAGGCGCTGGCGCAACTGGCCGGACGATCGGTCCGGCCCGACCGGCCGGTGCCGGGCCGTGCGCTCTTTGAAGGCCTGGGAAAACTCTTTGCGCTGCTGGATGCACTGGCGACCGAAGACACCGCGCCAGCGACCCGCTCCGACAGGGCTGCGGCCCAGGCCTGAGGCGACTACCGTGAACAAGTCAGGGACCGATCAGGCTGACGGGCTGCGCCGCCTGATGGCTGGCAGCCCGGGGCGGCTGGTAGCCGTGGTGGGCAGCGGGCCCGGGGTGGGCGCGAGCAGCGTCGCGGCGAACCTGGCGGCCGCGCTGGCGCAGCAAGGCAAGGAGGTGCTGCTGCTGGACGAGCGCAGCGGGGCACCGTCAAGCCAGGCCCGGCGCGAAGGGCGCGTGGTGTTGATCGATGCCGTGCTCGACCGGGACGGCGCGCTGTCGCCACTGGCCGCCCAGGCGGACCACGTGCTGGTGGTATTGCAGCCCAACGCCGCGTCGATCACCGCGGCCTACACCTGCATCAAGCGGCTGCACTACGCCCATGCGCTCAAGCGCTTGCGCGTGCTGGTCAACTGCGCCACGAAGGTGAGCGAAGCGCAACGCATCCTGGCCAATCTGGCCGACACCGGCAGCCGCTATCTGGCGCTGGCGCTCCATCCCGCTGGCTGCGTCCGGGACGACCCGCGACTGGCCCAGGCGCAGCGACTGAATCTGACCGTCGTTGACGCATTTCAGACCAGCCCGGCCGCGATCGACTTGCGCCAGATTGCCGCTGATTTATGGCAGTGGCCGTGCGGCCCGCAAGCGGTGCGCCAGCCCACCCCGCCGGCCATCCAGTCCAGCAGCCGCAACACCCGTCCGGTGCCGGCGATGCTCTGATGCGGCAAACCAGATTTGCCCACCACCACCGCTGAACCAACAAGAGGACCCCAAAAATGTACACATCCCAGGGAAAGATCGACAACTCCGGCACCTCCGAATTGCTCATGCAATACGCGCCGCTGGTGCGGCGTCTGGCCTTGCAACTGATGGCCAAGCTGCCGACCAGCGTCGAGCTCGATGACCTGATCCAGGTCGGCATGATGGGTTTGCTGGAGGCCAGCACCCGCTACCAGGACGACCGCGGGGCCAAATTCGAAACCTACGCCAGTCAACGCATCCGGGGCGCCATGCTGGACGAACTGCGCGCCAACGACTGGGTGTCGCGCGGCATCCGGCAGTCCGCGCGCAGCGTTGACAAGGCCGTGCAAGCCCAGGAACAAAAGCTGGGGCGGGCGCCCACCGAAGCTGAAATCGCGCTCGAGCTCAAGCTGTCACTCGATGCCTACCAGCACCTGCTGCAGGAGATTCACGGTTGCCAGTTGGTCCATTACGACGACTTTGATCAGGGCGACCAGGACGACCGCTTTCTTGACCGGCAAAACCTGGGCGCCCAAAACCTGGCCGCCGAACCGCTGACGCAACTGCTCAAGGGCGACTTTCGGCGTCAGCTGATCGAAGCCATCGAACTTTTGTCGGAACGTGAGCGTCTGCTGCTCAGCCTGTACTATGAAGAAGAGCTCAACCTGCGCGAGATCGGCGCCGTGCTGGAGGTGACCCAGTCGCGCGTTTGCCAACTCCACAGCCAAGCCATCAGCCGCTTGCGCAGCAGCCTGCGCAAGTCGATCGAGTCTCTGGGCAGCCGCCGCTGATGGAGTCGGTTTTGCGTGAGCGCGATCTGCAAGGCGTTCACCGGCACTGGCCAACAGCCGCCTACGATCCAAACTGGTGCCCTGCACCTCCCGTGTCACCTCCCTGCACGGGACGCGTTAAGCTACGGCCCCAACCCATAAGACACACGGCTTTGCCGGGGCGTGCCGCCCCCGTGCGCGGCACGGCACCTCTGAGTGCAGGCGCGATGCGTCGGGCGTTATGTTGAGTGGTGAAGCACCATTAATAAATAGATGATGAATTTTTGTCGTTAGTTGGTTACAATGACATTCATTATTTAGTAAACAAAAGGTGCAATCATGTCAATTACTGCCAACACTATTGACCATACGACCCTTGAACACCTCGTTGAAGCGGGCGCTGTGCGAGGTGCAGACGTTATCGGCCACCCCGGCGGTTGGGGCGTTGTCATCAAATACGGCATGACTGAACGGGCGTTAGCGGCCAGACGCGGAGTCGTGCGGACGTTTCGCAAATTTGAAACGCTCGTGAGCTACCTCAAGGGCGTGGGCATTTCTCAGTACCACGTCAACGCTGCCGACTTTGACGCAGCAGCGCTCAAGACAACGCGAGTGCGACCGGACTCAGCCGAGCGCATGCGCAGCGCTTTCGAAGCGTCAGCACATACAAAATGGATGAACGAGAAGGCGGCGGAATCGCTGGCCGACACCCGGCCCAATGTGACGCACAAGAGCGTCATGAAAAAAGCCCAGGCAGTGATTGACGCAAAGCGCAAGCAACATGCAAGCCAAGCCACGGCTTGAGTGGCG
>JALNWC010000036.1 GCA_023231075.1 Rhodoferax sp. | reverse complement strand
GTCACTGCCGTCTTTCAGCCCTTTGATCCCGGCATCCGGAAACACGGTTTTGAGTTCGGGTTTGTAGCGCTTGACCCTGTCATGGGCCTCACCACTGCGCCCGCCCGCGCCGCAAAAGAAAACATGATTAGCAACGAACTTCAGCACCATTCGAATCGAGCCCTGCGAGTGCGGCCCACACTGCGCAGCTGCCACCAGCAGCCGCTGAGCGAGCGACTTGAGATCGGATCTACGATTGAACCGATAGGCAAAAGCGCCAAGATATTGTGCTGCATATTTAGGGAAAACCCTTGATAACGATCCCGGCCAAAAGTTTGCGCGGTTCAAGTTCAGAGCGCAATAATCAACCTTTGAAAACTATATGGACAACAGAGCACACTGGGAAAATGTCTACCAAACCAAACCCGCCGATACGGTGAGTTGGTTTCAGGCGCATGCCGAGCATTCCCTCGCCCTGATTCAATCCATCGGTTGTGACAAATCGGCGTCCATCATCGACGTCGGCGGCGGCGCCTCGACCTTGGTCGATGATCTGTTGACCGCGGGGTATGGGAAACTCTCCGTCCTGGACCTGTCCTCTGAAGCCTTGAGTGTGGCCCGACAAAGACTTGGGATCAAAGGCAACCCTGTCGAATGGATCGTCGGTGACATCTGCCAGGTCGATTTGCCCGCGCAGGCCTACGACATCTGGCATGACAGGGCGGTTTTTCATTTCCTCACTGATCCTGCAGATCGCCGCGCCTACGTCGAACAGGTCATGAAGGCCGTCAAGCCAGGCGGGCGTGTGATCGTTGCCACATTCGGCCCAGATGGCCCCGAGAAATGTAGCGGCCTTCCCGTCAAACGTTACTCGCCGGACGGCTTGCACGGTGAATTTGGATCCTCTTTCGAACTGATTGAGCATGCCAGCGAAGCGCACACAACTCCCACGGGCAATGTCCAGCACTTCATCTACTGCCACTGTCTCAAACCCCACTGAGAAATCCTGCCTCAGCTTGTCTTCGAATCAAGGTTTAGCCGTTTGAGCGACGGAAATACAACCGACCTGGACAGCATCGCGCTCGTCCGGTGGTTGACTCAAGGCTAAGCGCCAGGCCCGCAATCCATACAACGCTCGATCACTTGAGGACCGATGTCCAGTTTGTGGTTGAGATCGCGCAAGGCGGTGCGCAGCCCTTCTTCAATGACCGGATGGTAGAAAGGCATCTCCAGCATGCGCGAGACGGTCATGCGCGTTTGCGCCGCCCAGGCCAGCAGATGGCCGATGTGCTCGGCCGCAGGCCCGAACATTTCTGCGCCCAGGAACAAGCCACTGCCTTGTTCGCCATAGACTTTCAGAAGACCCTGATTGCGCAGCATGACCCGGCTTCGGCCCTGATCCTCGAAGGACATGAGTCCCACGGCAAAGCGATCCTTGAACTGTTCGTTGAGCTGTTTCAGGTTGAAACCCACCGATGCGATTTGCGGATCGGTGAAGACCACCGCCAGCGGCGTGCGGCGCAGGCCGGGCCGGATGTCGGGGAAACGCGCGGCATTGTCGCCAGCGATGCGCCCTTGATCGGCCGCTTCATGCAACAGGGGGCTGTCGTTGCTGGCGTCTCCGGCAATAAAAATCGTGCTGTCACCGCACTGCAGCGTGAAGCGGTCAAACCCTGGCACGCCGCGATCGTTCAACGGCAGGCCCGTGTTTTCCAGGCCGAGCCCAGCGACAGCAGGCGCCCGACCGGTGGCCGCCAGCACATAGTCAAACGACTCGGTTTTCCAGACACCGTCGCGATGCAGGTAGTGGACGTCGACCCCGGTGGCGGTTTCCTTGACGGACTTTACCTGGGCCGAGGCATCCAGGTAAAACTCATGGTTGAAGGTCTGGTTGGCGTAGTCCCGAATGGCAGGGTCCTGAATGCCGGCAATCCCACCGCCGACGCCAAACACCTTGACCTGCACACCGAGGCGGCTCATGGCCTGAGCCAGTTCCAGCCCCAGCACACCAGGGCCAAACACCGCCAGACTCGACGGCAAAGTAGGCAGGTCGAAGACGCTTTCATTGGTCAGCAAACGCGCGCCCAGCCCTTTCAGGACCGGAGGAAGCACAGGCGTGCTGCCGGTGGCGATGACGATGCGCTTGGCGTGAATCAGCTGACCTTGCTCGGTCATCAGGGTGTTGGCATCCTGGAACTTGACCTTGGCGGTTAACCGGTCGCCAGGCGCAATGGCGTCAATCGTTTCCAGCACAAAGCTGACAAAACGGTCGCGCTCGCGCTGCACGCGCCCCATCACGGCATAGCCGTCAACCGTGACCGCTTGCACCTCTACCCCGAAGGCTTGGGTATGGCGCGCCTGATGCGCGGCCTCTGCGGCAGCAATCAGCAATTTGCTGGGCATGCAACCCACACGCGCGCAGGTCGTGCCATAGGCGCCACCTTCGATCAGTAAAACGGAATCAACCTGGGCGCGGGCGGCCCGGTAGGCGCCCATGCCGGCAGTACCGGCACCAATAATGGCGACTTCGACTTGAAGGGGTGTCATGGCAGTCTGCATGTGAGGGGTGACAACTTATTTTGCCAGCCAGATGGCCAGCTCGTCGGCGCCGCCGATATGTTGACCATCGACATACACCTGCGGCGTGGTGCCTTGTCCGCTCACGGCCTGCAGGGAGCTGTAACTGATGCCGTGGCTATCCAACTCGATTTCTTCAAAACGGAGTCCCTTGTCATTGAGCATTTTGCGTGCGCGCGCGCAGTGCTGGCAGCCTGGCTTGCTGAAGAAGGTGACACGCGGCGGTGGGCTGGCCTTGGGGTTGATGTAGTTCAGCATGGTGTCCGCATCCGACACCTTGAAAGGATCGCCCGGTTCCTGCGGCTCGATGAACATTTTTTTGATCAGGCCATCTTTCACCAGCATGGAATAGCGCCAGCTGCGCTTGCCCAGGCCGATCGCCGATTTGTCCACCAGCAGGCCCATGCCTTCGGTAAATTCGCCGTTGCCATCGGGCAGGAAGTCGATGTTTTCGGCGTGTTGCGCCGTCTGCCATGTCTCCATCACAAACGGGTCATTGACCGACAGGCAAATCAGGCTGTCGATGCCATTCGCCTTGAAGACACCGGCCAGCTCGTTGAAACGGGGCAGGTGCCTGCTGGAGCAGGTTGGCGTGAAGGCGCCCGGCAGTGCGAACAGCACCACCGCTTTGCCTTTGAACAGGGCGTCGCTGTCGACCTTTTGCCAGTCACCGTTCACCCTGATCGGGAATGTGACATTTGGGACTTTTTGACCTTCGCGTGAATTCAGCATGTTTTTCTCCGGTTCGAGATGCAGTTCTCAATGTCCGAAATATACGCATGCCTGCCGGATGGGTCTGTACGCGAGCGAACCCAGTTCAAGACCCGTTCGCTGCGAGGGCGCCCCGCGCCCATAAAAAAGCCAGCTTGCGCCGGCTTTTTGTTGTCAAGTGGCGGTGACTTACTTGGCCATGTCCACACCGTAGAAATTGTGGCGGCCAAACGGGCTCAGCTTGAAGCCGATGACTTCCTTGCGCACCGGCTTGATCTGCACCGCGTGCGCAATGGTGAACCAGGGCGCCTGCTGTTTGAAGATCACCTGGGCTTGTTCGTACAGTTTGGTGCGCTCCGCCGGGTTGGAAACGACCTTGGCCTTTTGGATCAGGTCTTCAAACGGCTGGTAGCAGAATTTGGCCACATTGGAGCCGTTGCTCTTGGCCGAACTGCAACCCAGCAAGGTGTTGAGGAAGTTGTCCGGGTCGCCGTTGTCGCCGGTCCAGCCCAGCATGCCCATCTGGTGTTCACCGGACTGCATGCGCTTGCGGTACTCGCCCCACTCGAAGCTCTTGATCTCGGCCTTGATGCCGACCTTGGCCAGGTCGGCCTGCATCAGCTCGGCAATGCGGCGGGCGTTGGGGTTGTAGGGGCGCTGCACCGGCATGGCCCACAGGTCGGTGGCAAAGCCGTCTTTCAGGCCCGCCGCGGCCAGCAGTTTCTTGGCTTCCTCGGGGTTGAAGGCGTCGTCCTTGATGGCCTTGTTGTAAGACCATTGGGTCGGTGGAATCGGGTTGGTGGCGGGCACGCCGGTGCCCAGATAGACCGCATCGACAATGGCTTTCTTGTTGATGGCCATGTTGACCGCCTTGCGCACACGCACGTCGTCGAACGGTTTCTTGGTGGTGTTGTAGGCCAGATAGCCGATGTTCAAACCGGGTTGCTCCATCACCACCACATTGGGGTCTTTGCGGATGGCGGGCAGGTCAGCCGGGTTGGGGTAGGGCATGACATGGCATTCGCCTTTTTGCAGCTTGGCCCAGCGCACCGACGCATCGGGCGTGATCGAGAAAATCAGGTCGTCGATCTTGGCCTTGCCAGCCCAGTACTGGGGGAATGCCTTGTAGCGGATGATGGCGTCTTTCTGGTACTGCACCAGCATGAACGGGCCGGTGCCGACGGGCTCCTGGTCCAGCTTTTCAGGTGTGCCGGCCTTGAGCATGGCAATGGCGTATTCCTTGGACTGAACCCCCGCGTATTGCATCGCCAGGTTCGACAGGAACGGGGCCTCGGGGGCGTTCAGCACGATCTTGACGGTGTAGTCATCGACCTTGTCCACCGACTTGAGCAGCTTGGGCATGCCCATGTCGCCAAAGTAGGCGTGGTTGGAACTGGTGACCTTGAAGTAGGGGTCGTTCTCTTTCCATTGGCGCTCGAACATGAACAGGATGTCGTCGGCGTTCATGTCGCGCGAGGGTTTGAAGTTTTTGTTGGACTGCCATTTCACGCCTTTGCGCAGGTGAAAGGTGTATTCCAGGCCGTCCTTGGAAACGGTCCAGCTTTCAGCCAGGCCCGGCACGACCTTGGTGCCGCCACGCTCGAAGTCGACCAGGTTGTCGTAAATCTGCTCACTGGCATCAAAGGAGGTGCCGGTGGTGTTGATGCTGGGGGCAAAATTCTCCGGGCTGCCTTCGGAGCAGTACACCAGCGTCTTGGCCCCGACCTGACCTACGGCCAACAGCGCGGGCAGCGCCAAAGCGCACAGCGCCGTGCGCTTGAGCGCAAACTTGTGGTTTGATTTGAGAACAGTCATCTTGTGGACTCCTACAGGTTGATGCTGCGCTGCAGCGGGATAGTTACGGTGTGTTTCAAGCGGGCTGGATGAACTGCTCGGCCAGATGACAAGCCACCTGCCGGCCTGAGAGTTCGCGCAACGGGGGCCGCTCACTGTGGCATTTTGCTATAACGTGCGGGCAGCGGGTGGAGAACACGCAGCCACCGGGCGGACTCAGCGGGGAGGGCAGTTCACCCGTGAGCACGATGCGTTTTTTGGCCGCGCCAGCGCCGACGATGCCGGGTGTGGAGGCCAGCAGGGCTTGTGTGTAGGGGTGCAGCGGCTGCGCAAAAATGGTTTTTTTCTCACCCTGTTCGACCGCGTGGCCGAGGTACATCACCAGCACATCGTGGGCGATGTGGCGCACCACGCCGAGGTCGTGCGAAATGAACAAATAAGCCAGCCCGAGTTCTTGTTGCAGGTCGGCCAGCAGGTTGAGCACCTGGGCCTGGATCGACACGTCGAGCGCCGACACCGGTTCATCGGCCACGATCAGTGCCGGCTTGAGCATGAGCGCGCGCGCAATCGCGATGCGCTGGCGCTGGCCGCCTGAAAACATGTGCGGGTAGCGATCAAAATGCTCGGGGCGCAGGCCCACCAGGGCCAGCATGGCACGGGCTTGTTCGGCGCGCGATTTGGCATCCAGCTCGGTGTTGATTTCCAGCGGCGATTCAAGAATGGTGCCGATTTTTTTGCGCGGGTTGAGCGAGCCAAACGGGTTTTGAAACACCAGTTGGACCGTGCGGCGCAGGGCATGGCGCTGCTGCGGGCTGGCTTTGACCACATCGACACCGCCCAGCAACAGCTCGCCGGACGTCGGGGTTTCGATCAGCGACACCATGCGTGCCAGGGTGGACTTGCCGCAGCCGGACTCACCCACCACGGCCAGCGTCTTGCCCGGCTGCACGGTGAACGAGACCCCGCTCACCGCTTGCAGGTGGTCGGCGGGGTGAAGGAAGCCACGGCTGATCTTGTAGACCTGCTTCAGCTCGCGCGCCACCACCACGGGTTCGGCGACTGGCATGGCGTCTTGCGTGGACAGGTTCATAGGGTTTCCCCTTGCAGCGGCGCCGACAAAGAGGCATCAGGCAGGGGTTCCAAGGGATAGTGGCAGCGCACCCAGCCGCTTTGCCATTCGCGCAATTCGGGGCGGTCGGCGCGGCAACGGTTGTTGGCGTAGAGGCAGCGCGGTGCAAACAGGCAGCCATTGGGTCGGTCATACAGACCGGGCACCATGCCGGGGATGGTCGCCAGGCGGCTGGCGCCGTCACTGCGTTCGGGCATGGCCGCCAGCAGCGCCTCGGTGTAGGGGTGCTGCGGCGACCCGAAAATATCGTGCGCGCTGCGCGTTTCCATGATCTGGCCGGCGTACATCACGGCCACGCGCTGCGCCATCTCGGACACCACGCCCATGTTGTGGGTGATCAGCACCAGCGCCATGTTGCGGTCTTTTTGCAGGGTGCGCAGCAGGTCCAGAATTTGCGCCTGGATGGTCACGTCGAGCGCCGTGGTGGGCTCGTCGGCAATCAGCAGCTTGGGGTTGCACGAGATCGCCATGGCAATCATCACGCGCTGGTTCATGCCGCCCGACATCTGGTGCGGGAACACGTTCAGGCGGCTCTCGGGCGCCGGAATACCGACCTGCTCCAGCAGTTCAATGGAGCGCTTGCGCGCCGCCTTGCCGTTCAGGCCCAGGTGCAGCTTGAGTGTTTCAGCGAGTTGAAAACCCACGGTAAAGCAGGGGTTCAGGCTGGTGGTCGGGTCCTGGAAGATCATGGCCACGTCCTTGCCGGTGAGCTTGGCGCGCGCGCTGCCCGAGAGCTGGAGCAGGTCGTGGCCGTCAAAACGCAGTTTGTCGGCCGTGACCACGCCGGGAAAAGACACCAGGCCCATCAGCGCCATCATGGTGACGCTTTTGCCGGAACCGGATTCGCCCACGATACCCAGCACGTCGCCGGCGTCAAGCGACAGGGAGACGCCATCGACGGCGTGCATCACCGCGGTCTTGGTCGGAAATTTGACCGAGAGATTTTCTATTTCAAGCAGTGCCATACATGGTATTTCTTATCGTTTGAGCTTGGGGTCAAACGCGTCACGCAGGCCGTCACCCAGCAGGTTGAAGGCCAGCACGGTGATCAAAATGGCCAGGCCGGGAAAGGTCACCACCCACCAGGCGCGCAGCACAAATTCGCGGGCGTCGGCGAGCATGGTGCCCCACTCGGGCGAGGGGGGTTGCGCGCCCAGGCCGAGAAAACCCAAGGCGGCGGCGTCCAGAATGGCCGAGGAAATACCCAATGACGCCTGCACGATGAGCGGCGCCGTGCAGTTGGGCAGCACTTCGTTGAACATCAGGCGCAGGTGGCCGGCGCCGTTCATGCGTGCCGCCGTGACGTAGTCGCGACTCATCTCGGTGATGACCGCCGCGCGTGTGATGCGCACGTAATGCGGCAACACCACCACGGCGACGGCCAGCATGGCGTTCATGAGTCCGGGGCCCAGAATGGCCACGATCACGATCGCCAGCAGCAGGCTGGGCAGCGTCAAAATGATGCCCATCAGGCGCATCACGGCCACTTCGAAGATGCCGCGGAAATAACCCGCTGTGAGACCGAGCACGGTGCCCAGCACCACCGACAGCGCCACCACGGCCAGGCCAATCGCCAGGGACAGGCGCGCGCCGTGAATCAGCCGCGACAAAATGTCGCGGCCAATGGCATCGGTGCCCAGCCAGTGCGCACTGGAGCCGCCGGTCTGCCAGGCCGGCGGCGTCAGGAAGACGCTGGGGTCGGTGTCGTTGGGGGCGTAGGGCGCAAGCCAGGGCGCAAAAGCCGCCATCAGCAGCACCCCCAGCACGATAACCAGGCCGGCGACAGCGCCCTTGTTGGTTGAAAAATAATCCCAGAATTCGCGCAGGCGGTGCGGCGGTTCGATCAGGGCAGGGGTGTCGGCAAGCGTGCTCATGGTGGGGCCTTAGTGCCGGATGCGTGGGTTGATGATGCCGTAGGTCACGTCCACCAACAGGTTGACGATCATGACCATGCCGCCCAGCAGCAGCATGCCGCCCTGCAGCACGGGGTAGTCGCGTCGGCCAATGGCCTCGATCATCCATTTGCCCACGCCGGGCCAGGAAAAAATGGTCTCGGTCAGGATCGCGCCGGTAAACAGCACGCCGACCTGCAGGCCAATCACCGTGATCACCGGGATCAGCGCATTGCGCAGCGCATGCAGGGTGACCACCCGGAAGTTCGACAAACCCTTGGCGCGCGCCGTGCGAATGTAGTCTTCGCCCAGTACCTCGAGCATGGCGGAGCGGGTCATGCGCGCAATCACCGCCAGCGGGTTGGTGCCGAGCACAATGGTGGGCAGGATCAGGTGCGTGGCCGCCGACCAGAAGGCGTCCATGTCGCCGGCCAGCCAGGTGTCGATCAGCAGGAAGCCAGTGACCGGTTCGATGTAATACATCACCGAAATGCGACCGGACACCGGGGTCAGGTCGAGCTGCACCGAGAACAGCAAAATCAGCAGCAGGCCCCACCAGAAAATCGGCATCGAGTAGCCGGTCAGCGACACGCCCATGACGCCGTGGTCCAGAATGGTGTTGCGCTTCACCGCGGCCAGCATGCCCGCCGGGATGCCGATGATCAGCGCAAACAAAATGGCGCACAGGGCCAGCTCGATGGTGGCCGGGAACAGCGCCAGAAATTCATTGAGCACCGGCTCGTGGGTGATGATGGACTTGCCCAGGTCGCCCTGCAGCACGCGACCAATGTAGATGCCGTACTGCACCAGCACCGGACGGTCCAGGCCGTAGGCCTTGAGCAACTCGGCGTGGCGTGCCGGGTCGATGCCGCGTTCGCCGGCCAGTGTTTCGATGGGGTCGCCCGGCACCATGCGGATCAGAAAAAACGCGACCAGCGTCATGCCGATAAAGGTGGGAATGATCAGGCTGAAGCGGGTCAGTAAAAAACGCAGCATCGGTCAACGATTAGAGGTGTTGTGCGGCATGATGCCACAAACAAAAAGGCCGACTTGCGTCGGCCTTTTTTCAATGCTGGTTTGACGGAATTATTTCAAATGCTTGCCAATCAGGCCCGCCATTTCGAACATGGTGACCTGTGCTTTGCCAAACACTTCTTTCAGTTTTGCATCGGCGTTGATCAGGCGTTTGTTGATGGCGTCCTGCAATTTGTTGGCCTTGATGTAGACCCACAGTTGCTTGACCACTTCGGTGCGTGGCAGCGGCTTGTCGCCCACGATGGCGGCCAGTGCGGCACTGGGTGTCAGGGCTTTCATGAAAGCGGCATTGACGGTGCGTTTGGCTGCGGGGGCCTTCTTGGCGGGAGCCGCTTTTTTAGCAGAAGCCGCGGCTTTTTTGGCAGGTGCTGCAGCCTTGGCAGCTACCTTTTTAGCGGGCGCCGCAGCTTTTGCCGGGGCTGCTTTTTTAGCAGGAGCGGCTTGGGTCACGGGGGCAGCTTTTTTAGCCGGTGCTTTCTTTGCGGTTGCCATGAGAAGGTCCTTTTCGTAGTTGATCAAATACCAGCAAAAGAGAGATCGGCTGGTTGGCCTCGAATCCTACTGGAGAAACCAGCGACTTCATAGGGGGAAGACGCGAATTCACCGGGGAAAAAGACATTTATGTTGCGTATTTTGTCGATTTACAATTTTCACGACCGATGAACCAAGTCAGGACGATTTTCATGACCCCCTCTTTTGCCACTTGCGATTTGTGTGACGCCCATAAAAATGAGGCCCCCGAGCGGTTTCGGGTGTTGCCGCCGGTGTTCCGGGACTTCGGTGCACGCCGTGTTTTTTGCGGCCCGGTGGTCACGGTCAAATGCTTCGAAGACAACACGCTGGTCAAGGCCGCGGTGGAGTCTGCCGGTTTTCAGGAGACCGCTGCCGGGCGTATTGGCAAGGTGCTGGTGGTGGACGGCGCGGGCTCACTGCGCCGCGCCTTGCTGGGCGGCAACCTGGGTGCGGCCGCGGCCAGAAACGGCTGGGCCGGGGTGGTGATCGACGGCTGTGTGCGTGACGTCGCGGAACTGGCGGCGCATGACGTGGGGATTCGCGCGCTGGCCGGCATGCCCCTGCCCACTGAAAGAAAGAACCAGGGTTTGCAAGACCTGGCGGTGCAGATTCAGGGCGTCTGGGTGCACCCGGGCGACTGGCTGTATGCCGACGCCGACGGCATCGTGGTCAGCGCAACGCGTCTGCTGTAACGCGCCCCGGCAGGGTCGCCAGCAGCACGCCGGCCAGGCACAGGGCAAATGCGAACCATTGCACGCCACTGAGTCTTTCCCCCAAAAAGAGCACACCCACCAAGGCCGCTGAAATGGGCAGCATCACGGTGAACACGCCGGCCCGCGCAGCCGCAATGGTCTTGAGCCCGGTCATCCATAGCCACACGGTCCAGACGCTGGCGGCCAGCGCGTAAAACACCAGCAACAGCCACATCGGGGCCGGCACGCCCGGGAAGTCGAAGCCCCAGGCGGCATACACGCCAAAGGGCGTCATCAGGGCAAAGCCCCACAGGTTGATCAAGGCGGTGATGCGTTTGGGTGACAGCGTGCCCGTCAGTTTCTTGCCAATGACCGCGTAGGCGGCTTCGCACAGCACGGCGGCAAAGACCAGCAGCTTGCCCCACAGGGCCGTGTGTCCTGCAGGCGCGGACAGCTCTGGTTTGGCGATGGAAAACAAGCCGATGCCGACGACCGCCAGGGCAATGGCTGCCCACACGCGCAAGCCAATGCGTTCACGCAAAACCAGCCAGCTCAGCAAGGCCACGACGGTCGGCAGGGTGGCCATGATGATGCCGGCCGACACCGCCGTGGTCAGGCTGACGCCGAACAGCATGCAAATGGTGAACAGGAAATTGCCGAGGAACGATTCCAGAAAGAGCAGACCCTTGGTGTGGCGGCTCATGGGCGGCTCACTGGCCGGCTTGACCAGCCAGTGCGGCATGGCCAGCACGCCAATGCCAAAGCGCAGCCAGGCCAGCAAAAAAACCGGCAGGGCGAGCACCAGCGGCTTGCTCAGGGCCACATAGCTGCCGACCAGCGACATGCTGGTGGCCAGCAACAAATAGGCCAGCCAGCGCGGCGCGGGGCGGGTTGAATCTTGAATGGAAGGTGTCACGTTGGAAATGGAGCGGAGAAAAATGCCTGCATCATGCCCGCGGGGGCTGGCGCTTGGGCCTTGCGAATCAGTGGATTGACCGATGGTAGGTGAATTGGCACCCTGGAATGGCCCCGACTCCGGATAATTTACATTGCCGCTGTGCGTCGGCCAACCCGGCCCGCCAGCGCAGTTTTCAAGGATGTGTTCATGTCAATCGGTGAATTTGCCTACGCCAACAACAGCAACCGTTTTCTGGCGGCGCCCGAACTGGCGCAGCAGCCCTTTGCCGTGGTCGGTGTGCCCTTTGACGGCGCGGTGACCAACCGGCCCGGTGCGCGCTTTGGCCCGCAGGCCATTCGCAGCGCCAGCCTGATGCTGTGCGACGGCCTGCACCCGCATTTCGAGGTCACCCCGCTGGGGCACCTGGGCGACGGCCACGACCTGCGCCTGCCCAACGCCTCGCCGCTGGCCGAGGTGCGCGCGCTGATCCTGGCCCAGGCCGCCGCGCTGATGGCGCGCCACCACTGCGTTTTTCTGGGGGGCGACCATTCCATCACCTTGCCCCTGTTGCGCGCCGCCCATCAACAACATGGCGCGCTGGCGCTGGTGCACTTTGATGCCCATTGCGACACCTGGACCGATCACTTTGGCGAACCCTCGGGCCACGGCACCTGGACTTATGAAGCGCTGCAAGAAGGCTTGGTGAGCCCGCAGCACTGCGTGCAAATCGGCCTGCGCTCCAGCGGCGCGCGGGCGGCGCGCGAGTATGTGCAAGACCAGGGCGGGCTGATCTTTACCGGCCGCCAGCTGCGCGGGCTCGACGGCGCGGCCTTGCAAGCGGTGGTGGCACAAATCCTGGCGCGCCTGGGCGAGCGCCCGTGTTACCTGACGCTTGACATCGACTGCCTCGACCCCGCCTTTGCCCCCGGCACCGGCACACCCGAGCCCGGCGGCCTGAGCAGTTCGCAGGTGCTGACGCTGCTCGAAGAACTGGCGCCGTTGAACCTGGTGGGCATGGACTGCGTCGAGGTGGCGCCCGCCTATGACCCTGCCGAACTCACCAGCACCGCGGCCGCCACCTTCGTCTGGACCTACCTGTGCGGCCAGATTGCCAAACTTGCCTGAAGGTCGCACGGCATGCTGCTCGACTCCGATACCCAACTGAACCGGCGCAGCTACTACGAAGCCAGCGTGCAGCGCGACGCCGTGGCGCCGCCTTTGCAAGGCCACATCCGCGCCGACGTGCTGGTGGTCGGTGCCGGTTTTGCCGGTTTGTCGGCGGCCATCGGGCTGGCGCAGCGCGGCTACCAGGTGGTGGTGCTGGAGGCTGACCGGGTGTGTGCCGGGGCCTCCGGGCGCAACGGCGGCCAGGCCATCGTGGGTTATGCCAGCGGCCAGGAACCCTTTGAAGC
>JALNWC010000035.1 GCA_023231075.1 Rhodoferax sp. | reverse complement strand
CCCTCGCCCATGGCGTCGTCGTCACCGTCGACCGTACCACCTTCCAGAATACCCTCGATGTAATTGGGCTCACCCTGGCTCTTCAGATACGTGACCACCCGGTGTACTTCCTCGTCGCTGACAAAGGCGCCGTGCACGCGAATCGGCAGCCCGGTGCCGCTGGGCATGTAAAGCATGTCGCCCATGCCCAGCAGCGCCTCGGCGCCCATCTGGTCCAGAATGGTGCGGCTGTCGATCTTGCTGCTGACCTGGAAGGCGATGCGGGTCGGTATATTGGCCTTGATCAGGCCGGTGATCACATCCACGCTGGGGCGCTGGGTGGCCAGAATCAGGTGAATGCCGGCGGCGCGGGCTTTTTGCGCCAGCCGGGCAATGAGCTCTTCGATCTTCTTGCCCACCACCATCATCAGGTCGGCCAGCTCGTCGATCACCACCACGATGTGCGGCAAGCGGTCCAGCGGCTCGGGCTCTTGCGGCGTCAGGCTGAAGGGGTTGCCGATGAATTCGCCGCGCGCCTTGGCCTCGTCCATCTTGGTATTGAAGCCGGCCAGATTGCGCACGCCCATCTTGCTCATCAGTTTGTAGCGCCGCTCCATCTCGGCCACGCACCAGGTGAGGCCATTGGCGGCCTGCCGCATGTCGGTGACCACCGGGCACAGCAGGTGCGGAATGCCTTCATAGACCGACATTTCCAGCATCTTGGGGTCGATCATCAGCAAGCGCACGTCATGCGCTTCGGCCTTGTACAGGAGGCTCAAGATCATGGCGTTGATGCCCACCGATTTGCCTGAACCGGTGGTCCCGGCCACCAGCACATGCGGCATTTTGGCCAGATCGGCCACCACCGGGTTGCCAATGATGTCCTTGCCCAGCCCCATCGACAGCATCGACCTGGCTTCGTGGTAGACGTTCGAGCCCAGAATTTCCGAGAGCTTGATGGTTTGCCGCTTGGCATTGGGCAGCTCGAGCGCCATGTAATTCTTGCCCGGAATGGTTTCCACCACCCGGATCGACACCAGGCTCAAACTGCGCGCCAGGTCCTTGGCCAGGCCGACGATCTGCGAGCCCTTGACGCCGGTGGCGGGTTCGATCTCGTAGCGTGTGATGACCGGGCCCGGCTGCGCCAGCACCACGGTGACGGCGACACCAAAATCCTTGAGCTTTTTCTCGATCAGGCGGCTGGTCATTTCCAGCGTTTCGGGCGCCACGGTTTCCTGGCGCGACAGGGCCACATCCAGCAGGTCGACCTGGGGCAGCTTGGTATCAAGCAACTCCTGAAACAGGGGTTTCTGGCGCTCCTTGGCCACCCGCACGCTCTTGGGCGGTTCCACCACCAGCGGCTCGATCAGTACCGTTTTGGCCGGATGCTCCTGACGCTCCTGGCGCTCTTCCACCAACCCCTCTTCCCGCGCCCGTGCCGCTTCCTGACCCAGGGAAAAATCTTGCTGCAACTCGAGTTGTTCGCGCCGGTTTTCGATTTTCGAATACAGCCAGGCGCCCAGCCGCTCGGCCAGCTGCCCCCAGGAAAACCGGAACACCAGCGCCGCGCCGACCACGCCGGCCACAATGGCCGTCAGGGCCGAACCGACAAACCCCAGCCAATGCACGCTCAAGGGTCCCAGCCAAAACCCCAGAACACCGCCCACATGACCCGGCAACCGGGCCTCCAGGCTGTAAAAACGGGACCATTCCAGCATCACGCTGCCCCCCAGCAGCAAGGCCAGACCGCTCCAGAAAGTGACCTGCCGACGCAGCCGCTCTCCCGCGGCTGGCGTGCCCTGCGCACCGTCGAGCGCCCACGCCGCATGGCCGCGCAGCCAGTGCGCCAGGGCGCTCAACCAGACCCGCACCGCGGCGGCAACACACCACCAAACAGAAAACCCAAGAAGAAAATAACTGGCATCGGCGATCCAGGCGCCCAATTGCCCGACCAGGTTATGCGCCATCGCGCCCGAGCCCGAAGTGGACCAGGCGGCATCCTGGGGCGTGTAGGTGAGCAGCGCCATGATCCACAGGGCCAGCCCCACAAAGCCGAAAAACAGGCCAATTTCCTTGGCGAACCGGATCAGTCCGTGACGGGCCGTATCGGCCTGTGACGCGTTGAAGGTATTGAGAGAGTAGGTCATTTCCGTTTTCTTTAAACTCACGCTTAATATACACGGCGCAAGCCCCACTTCCCAAGGTTCAACATGACAGACACACGACACGCCAAAGTACTGATTCTGGGTTCCGGCCCGGCCGGCTACACCGCCGCCATTTATGCCGCACGCGCCAATTTGCAACCGCTGCTGATCACCGGCATCGCCCAAGGCGGCCAGCTGATGACCACCACCGAGGTTGACAACTGGCCCGCCGATGTCGACGGTGTGCAGGGCCCCGAGCTGATGCAGCGTTTTTTGGCGCACGCCGAACGCTTCAAGACCGAAATTGTGTTCGACCACATCAGCCAGGTCGATTTTTCCAAACGCCCCTTCACCCTGACCGGCGACAGCGGCAGCTACACCTGCGATGCGCTCATTCTGGCCACCGGTGCCTCGGCCAAGTATCTGGGACTGCCCTCGGAAGAAGCCTTCATGGGCCGGGGGGTGTCCGGCTGCGCCACCTGCGACGGCTTTTTTTATCGTGACGAAGTGTGTTGTGTGGTGGGTGGCGGCAACACGGCGGTGGAAGAGGCGCTGTACTTGTCCAACATCGCCGCCAAGGTTTATCTGATCCACCGCCGCGACAAGTTCCGCGCCGAACCCATCCTGATCGACAAACTGATGGACAAGGTCGCTGCCGGCAAAATTGAACTCAAAACCTTCAACGCCCTCGACGAAGTACTGGGTGATGCCAGCGGCGTCACGGGCGTGCGCATCAAAAACGTCAACACCGGAGCCACGGAAGACCTCACGCTCAAAGGCTGCTTCATTGCCATTGGTCACGCGCCCAACACCGATATTTTCCAGGGTCAACTGGACATGGCCGGTGGCTACCTCGTCACCCAGGGCGGCAATCAGGGTTTTGCCACCCAGACCAGCGTGCCGGGCATTTTTGCGGCGGGCGATGTGCAGGACCATGTGTACCGCCAGGCCATCACCAGCGCCGGCACCGGTTGCATGGCGGCACTGGATGCGCAACGCTTCCTCGAACAAGCCTGAACGAACGCTGAGAGTCGCCGAAGCCGCGCTATAATACCGGGCTTTGCTGCTTACCCCGTGAGGGATTGGGCTGCAGACGGGTTACCGCCACCCTTTTCTTGGCGAGGTGAGGCTTCTGGCGTCAGTCAGGGCCGTTTAATAGTATCGGAGTGTCCACATGGCACGCGTATGTGAAGTCACGGGCAAAGGCCCGATGGTTGGGAACAATGTTTCCCACGCCAACAACAAAACCAAGCGCCGGTTCCTGCCGAACCTGCAATACCGCCGTTTCTGGGTGGAGTCTGAAAACCGCTGGGTTCGCCTGCGTATCTCGAACGCCGGTCTGCGTTTGATCGACAAAAACGGCATCGACGCTGTGCTCGCAGACCTGCGCGCCCGTGGTCAGGCCTGAGACTTTGCGGGACAGATCTTTAGCTCTGTCCTCAACTAATTAAAAGGAAATATCATGGCTACCAAAGGCGGACGCGAAAAAATCAAGCTGGAATCGACAGCCGGCACCGGTCACTTCTACACGACCGACAAAAACAAGAAAACCACCCCCGAGAAATTGCTGATCAAGAAATTTGATCCCAAAGCTCGCAAGCACGTGGATTACAAGGAAATGAAACTGAAGTAATTCAGTTTTTGCCTCACAAAAAGCCCGCAGTTTGCGGGCTTTTTGCTGCGCCATCGCCTGAGAAGTGGCCCCGAAATTTTGAACAGCGCGATAAGTGGGAACTCTTGGCATAAAGCCTGGCCAAATATGGCTGGGCAAGAAGGAGTTTTCGATGGTCAAGAAATCAGCGCGACGCACCCGTCGCACACATACGCCGGCATTCAAAGCTCGGGTGGCCCTGGCCGCATTGCGCGAGGACAAGACGATGGCCGAGCTTTGCAGCCAGTTTGAACTGGATGCCAACCAGATCACCGAGTGGAAGCGCCAACTGCTGGAACATGCCGCCGACGTCTTCGGTGGTGCCCACCGGTGCATCAGTTACCCACCGCTCCCCGGCATTTCGCCTTCGGCCTGACGCGCTAACGAACAGCCAAATCCACCCCCCCTTTGGCGCCGTGCGCAACTGACTCCCTACAATGTGCGCAGCGCAACTCTTGCACGCTGCGCAACCGGTCACGATCGACTGGAATAGGCGGTCACGATCGCCGGAATACGCGCTTCGAGCAGGTGGCGAAAGCGCAGGATGCTTACACGGTCCGGAATTCGCCGGGCGCTGCCCAGGCCGCTGAATTGCCGGTAGCCTACCTAATCGCCAGCCAGACGCCCGGCATGTCGGCCGTCCAGTTCCAGCGGCAACTCACATTACTTACCCAGATTGGGGATGCGTCCGTCGACTCTTTGCCTGAACCCATGCCTGCGCTGTTGGGAACGCCCGAAAAAAAAGCCCAACTGAAAACAGTTGGGCTTTTTGTGTATGGTGGAGCTGGCGGGATTTGAACCCGCGTCCGCAAACCTTCTTCGAACAGTTCTACATGTGTAGCCGTCTGATTTGGATCTCGCTTTTCACATCGCGCAGTGGCACGCTATGCAAATCGCCAGCAACCTATTTTCTCAGCCCACCCTAAGTTACCCAAGGCAGGCCCAGCCGAATTAAATTACCCCACAGCCTGGACAGCTTGCGCTACCCTTGCCCAGCCGATCGGCTGACTGTTGTGAGGCTCACGTGCAATTAAGCAGCGAGTGCGAAACGTTCGTCGTTTGCAGTTAGTTTTTTTGAATCTGTTTTACGAGCCCATTCAGCTCGACATGCCCTGCCGCGCGTCCGAATCCACGTCGAAACCAGTGCAGCCCCTGAGTTCGCTATTTTAGGACGTGTTGGAAAATTGCAAGAGCGGCAACAGTTCATTCACACAATTAATTGTGGCATTAGCGCCCCACCGGCGGGTGTCAGCCTGCGCCCCAAGGTAGCCGTAGGTGACCGCCACGGTGGCCATGCCTGCCGCCAGGCCGGCCACGATGTCGCGTTCGTCGTCACCCACGTAGACACAGCGGCTGGCCTCCACACCCATGCGGCGGGCGGCTTCCAGCAAGGGCGCCGGGTGCGGCTTGGCGTGGGGCGTGGTGTCGCCACTGACAATGGCACCGGCCGTGGCAAACAAGGGCATGGCGCCGGTCAGCGGCAGGGTGAAGCGCTCCGACTTGTTGGTCACCACCCCCCACTTCACGCCCTGGCTGGCAAAGCGCGCCAGCAACTCGGGCACGCCGTCGAAAATCTGGGTACGCTGGGTCAGGCTGCGCTCGTAGTTGCAAAAAAATTCTTCGCGCAGGGTGTGGTAATCCACATGCTCCGGGGTCATGCCAAACGCCACGCCCAACAGGCCACGGGCACCGGCCCCCGCCATGGGTCGGTACTGCGCCAGCGGCAAGGAAGGCAGGCCACGCGCGAGGCGCATGGCGTCGGCCGCAGCGGCCAGGTCGGGGGCGCTGTCGATCAGCGTGCCGTCCAGGTCAAACAGCACCGCTTGTACATTGGCAAGCTGGGCCGGTTGCGCCGTCACGCTGGCAGACTCGCCGGTTTTTGCGTGGCCAGCAGGTAATTGACGCTGGTGTTGCTGTTGAGCCAGTAGCGCTGGGTCAGCGGGTTATACGACAGACCCCGCATCTGCATGACGTTCAGGCCGGCGCGGCGGCAAAAGCCTGCCAGTTCGCTGGGGCGGATGAACTTGGCGTATTCGTGGGTGCCGCGTGGCAGCATGTTGAGCACGTATTCAGCCCCCACGATGGCTTGCACAAAGGACATGGGGTTGCGGTTGAGGGTGGAGAAAAACACCCAGCCGCCCGGCTTGACCAGGGTGGCGCAAGCCTGCACCACCGACGCCGGGTCGGGCACATGTTCGAGCATTTCCATGCAGGTCACCACATCAAAACCGGCGGCTTGCTCGGCGGCCATGGCCTCGGCGCTGATCTCGCGGTAGTGCACGTTTTGGGTCTCGGCATCCATGGCGTGCAATTGGGCAATGCGCAGCACTTTGGTCGACAGGTCAATGCCGGTGGCGTGGGCGCCGGAGCGTGCCAAAGAGTCGGCCAGGATGCCGCCGCCACAGCCCACGTCCAGCACGACCTTGCCCTGCAAGTCACAGAATTCTTTCATCCAGCCCAAACGCAAGGGGTTGATCTGATGCAGCGGTCGAAATTCGCCCTCAGCGTCCCACCAGCGGTGCGCCAGGTCAGAAAATTTGGCCAGCTCGGCCGGGTCAGCGTTGATCGTTGTGTTCATGCCTGGATTATCCGAAATTTTAAAAAACAAAACCCACCGCAAGGGTGGGTTTTGTGGGCGCTGGACAAGTCAGGTCTGGCGCTTAGGCCTTCTTGGCGTAGGCGCTGCACCAGCCCTTGGCGGCCACTTCCTTGCCAGCGAACAGCGGGCAGGGACCGGAAGCGGCACCGGCCTTGCCTTGGTACAGAGCACAGTTGCCACAAGCTTGCGTGGCAGCGTGCTTGGGATATTTCTTGGCATCAGCCTTGGCGCTGTCGGCCACATAACCCAGGCCCTTGGCGTTGGCATCGGTCTCAGCCACCATGGGGGCCGCAGCCATTGCCACACCTGAGGCCAAAGCGCTGGCACCCAGAACCGATTGCATCATGAATACGCGACGTGTTGTCATAGGAAAACTACCTTTGAAGTTGAACAAAAAATTGGCAGCCGGGCCTGCTTTGGCGCGAGTTTAACGCTTAAACCTGAACCGACGCTGAACGAAAACTCTAAAAAACAGGGCTGAATCCGGTGTATCCACCCTGGCATTGCCGTGACTTCTCACGGGCAGATGGTGCAATTAAATTGTGGCCATGTGCTGGGCGAAGTCGGCTTTCAGGCTGTTCATTGCTTCATGACTGAGACGGTTGCCGTACTGGGAAACGACGCGGCCGGCGCATTGATTGGCCAACCAGGCGGCCCGCGCGTGGCTGTGGCCGTGTGTCACGGCATACAAAAAGGCGCCGGCAAACATGTCGCCTGCGCCGTTGGTGTCGATGGCCTTGACCTTCGCCGCAGGGACCTCGGTCACCTGGCCTGCTTCGATCACCAGGCAGCCTTTGGCGCTGCGCGTCAGGCACACGGTTTTCGCCTGTTGCCCGAGCTGCTGGCACATGTGCGCCACATCGGTGCTGCCACACCAAACCTGGGCTTCTTCTTCGTTGCAGAACAAAAAGTCGAGGTCGGTGCCGACCATGGCGTCCAGGCCGGGGCGGCAGAAATTGATCATGCTCATGTCGCTCAGCGTGGTGGCCAGCTTGACACCCGCCTGCGCCGCAATCGCGCGACCCTTGATGGCTGCGGCCAGGCCGGTGGGCGAGGCGGCCAGGTAACCTTCCATGTAATACACACGCGCCTTGACGATGTCGTGCGGGTGCAGCGCGGCCTCGTCGATGTCGGCCGTGGCCCCCAGAAACGTGCTCATGCTGCGCTCGGCGTCGGGCGTGACCATCACCATGCAGCTGCCGGTTTGGCCGGTCGGCGCTTTGGTGTGGGTGAGGTTGGTGGCGACACCGTTGGCGATCAGGTCCTTGGTGTAGAAGTCGCCCAGTTCGTCGTCGGCCACCCG
The DNA here is from genome assembly GCA_023231075.1 of Rhodoferax sp. GTDB lineage: Bacteria > Pseudomonadota > Gammaproteobacteria > Burkholderiales > Burkholderiaceae_C > Rhodoferax. Next base: position 4,964 of record JALNWC010000035.1, on the reverse strand, counting down.
GCAGGAGTAAAACGCCCGGCCTCCCAGTTGCGCCAGCGCGACCACGGTGTTGCCGGCCGAGCCGCCGCCGGTGCGGTGCGACTTGACGCTGTGCACATGGGTGAGAAGTTCCGCACGGCGCGGACCGTCGATCAGCGTCATGTGGCGTTTTTCAACGCCTGCGGCCTGCAGCTGGGCCTCGGTCACTTCGTATTCGGTGTCGACCAGCGCGTTGCCGATGGCGTAGAGGTGATAGCTCATGCTTACTGTTCCACGAAGGCGCGTTCGACCACAAAATCACCCTGCTTGGTGGTGTTGCCTTCCAGGAAGCCGCGCTTCTCCAGAATGTGTTTCAAGTCCCTGAGCAAGGCAGGGCTGCCGCACATCATGGCGCGGTCGGTGGCGGGGTCGAACTTGGGCAAACCCAGATCGGCCTGCAGCTGGCCAGACTCGATCAGGTCAGTGATGCGTCCCCGGTTTTTGAACGGCTCACGCGTCACCGTGGGGTAATACAGCATTTGCTCTGTCACCATCTCACCCAAAAACTCATGTTTGGGCAAATCCAGCGTCAGGTAATCCTGGTAGGCCAGCTCGGCCACCTGGCGCACACCGTGTACCAGGATGACTTTTTCAAACTTTTCGTAGGTTTCCGGGTCGCGCACAATGCTCAAAAACGGGGCCAGGCCGGTGCCCGTGCCAAACAGGTACAGGTTTTTGCCGGGCAACAGGTAGTCAATCAACAAGGTGCCGGTGGGTTTTTTGCCGACCACAATTTTGTCGCCCACCTTGATGTGTTGCAGCCGGGACGTGAGCGGCCCATCCTGCACCTTGATGCTCAAAAACTCCAGGTGGTTTTCATAGTTGGCGCTGACAATGCTGTAGGCGCGCAGCAACGGCTTGCCGTCCACGCGCAGGCCGATCATGGTGAAGTGGCCGTTGGAGAAGCGCAGCGTTTCGTCGCGCGTGGTGGTAAAGCTGAACAGCCGGTCGGTCCAGTGGTGGACGCTCAAAACGGTTTCATTCAAAAAAGCACTCATGGGATGTTGTTTCAGTTAAAGCCAAAAAGAATGGATGCAATCGCGGCGGGGGCGCCGCTCCCACAGGAGGCAGCCCCTTGCAGGAGGTCCGCCTCGGACCGATGGGTGTCCAGATCAGTGGATTGATGTGTGGAAACCTTCATAGCTTGGGCGCCACCCAGCCCTGCACGCTGGCCAAGGCCGCTGCCAGTTTGGCGGGTTCGGTGCCGCCGGCCATGGCCATGTCGGGCTTGCCGCCACCCTTGCCGCCCACCTGGCCGGCAATAAAGTTGACCAACTCGCCGGCCTTGACCTTGCCCGTGGTGTCCGGGGTCACGCCCACGGCGATCTGCACCTTGGCCCCATCGACCACACCGAGCACGATGACGGCGGTCTTGAGTTTGTCCTTGAGCTTGTCCAGGGTGTCGCGCAGGGTTTTCACATCGGCGCCATCGAGTCGGGCCACCAGCAGCTTGACACCCTTGATGTCCTGCGCCTGGCTGAGCAGCTCGTCACCCTGGGCGCTGGCCAGCTTGCCCTTGAGCGCGGCCAATTCCTTGTCAAGCACTTTGACGTGCTCCAGCACCGCCGCCAGGCGCTCATTGACCTCGGCGACCGGGGCTTTGAGGGCGCTGGCCGTCTGGCCCAACGTGTCTTCGAGGTGCTGCAAATAGGCCAGCGCGTGTTCGCCCGTGACGGCCTCGATGCGGCGCACGCCCGAGGCCACACCGCTCTCGGCCACCACCTTGAACAGGCCGATGTCACCGGTGCGCGCCACATGGGTGCCGCCGCACAGTTCGCGGCTATTGCCGATGTCGAGCACACGCACCGATTCGCCGTATTTTTCGCCGAACAGCATCATGGCACCGGATTTTTGTGCCGATTCGATGTCCATCACCTGCGCCTGGGTCGCGGCATTGGCCAGGATTTCGGCATTCACGCGGGCTTCGATTTCACGGATTTCGGCGTCGGTGACCGGCGCGTTGTGGGCAAAGTCAAAGCGCGTGCGCTCGGGCGTCACCAAACTGCCCTTTTGCTGCACATGGCCGCCCAGCACCTCGCGCAGGGCCTTGTGCATCAAGTGCGTGACCGAGTGGTTGCGCTGGGTGGCCAGGCGCAGCGAGGTGTTGACGTGCGCCGTGACCACATCGCCCACTTTGAGCGTGCCGGTCTTGAGCGTGCCGTGGTGGCCAAACACATCGGCCTTGATCTTTTGCGTGTCCTGCACCTCAAACAGCGCGTGGTCACAAAAAATGGCGCCGGCATCACCGACCTGGCCACCGCTCTCGCCATAAAACGGCGTGGTGGCCAGCACGAGCACACCGCTCTGGCCTGCCTTGATCTCGGTGGCGCTGGTGCCCTCCACATAGATCGCCACGACTTCGGTGGCCGCCGTCAACTGCTCGTAACCGACAAAGGTGTTGCCCGCCCCGCTGTAGTCCAGCGCCTTGTCCATCTTGAACTTGCCGGCGGCGCGGCCCTGGGCCTTTTGCCTTTCCATGGCGGCATTGAAACCCGCCTCGTCCACCGTCAAACCGCGCTCGCGGCAAACATCGGCCGACAGGTCCAGCGGAAAACCAAAGGTGTCGTGCAGCTTGAAGGCCACGTCGCCGGGCAGCACTTTGACCGCCTGTCCTGAGCTTAGCCCGTCCTGGGCTTGACGAAGGGTCGAAGGGGTCAGGGCTTCGTCCAGGATCTGCATGCCCACTTCCAGGGTCTCGTAAAAGCGTTCTTCTTCCACCCGCAACACGTCCATGATGCGGTCCGCCTGCGCCGCCAGGCTGGGGTAGGCATCGCCCATGACGGCCACCAGGTCGGGCACCAGCTTGTGGAAAAACGGGGTTTTCTGGCCCAGTTTGTAACCATGGCGAATGGCGCGGCGGATGATGCGGCGCTGCACGTAACCACGCCCTTCGTTGCCCGGCAAGACGCCGTCGCTCACCAAAAACGCGGTGGCGCGGATGTGGTCGGCAATCACTTTGAGCGAGTTGTTGCCCAGGTCGGCACAATGGGTTTCGCGGGCGGCGGCCTTGATCAGCGCGTCGAACAGGTCGATTTCGTAGTTGCTGTGCACATGCTGCAGGATGGCGGCCAGACGCTCCAGGCCCATGCCGGTGTCCACGCAGGGCGCGGGCAGCGGCGTGATCGAGCCGTCATCCGCCATGTTGAACTGCATGAACACGTTGTTCCAGATTTCGATGAAGCGGTCGCCGTCTTCGTCCGGGCTGCCGGGCGGGCCGCCGGGGATGTGGTCGCCGTGGTCATAAAAGATCTCCGAGCAGGGGCCGCAGGGGCCGGTGTCGGCCATCATCCAGAAGTTGTCGGACTTGTAGCGGCCACCCTTGTTGTCGCCAATGCGGATCACGCGCTCGGGCGGCAGGCCGATTTCCCGGGTCCAGATGTCGTAGGCTTCGTCGTCTTCTTCGTACACGGTGGCCAGCAGGCGGTCTGCGGGCAGCTTGTAGACCTCGGTCAGCAGTTCCCAGGCCCACTTGAGGCTTTCACGCTTGAAATAGTCACCAAAGCTCCAGTTGCCCAGCATCTCGAAAAAGGTGTGGTGGCGCGCGGTGTAGCCCACGTTCTCCAAGTCGTTGTGCTTGCCGCCGGCACGCAGACAGGCCTGCACCGAGGCGGCGCGCACGTAACTGCGTTTGTCGGACCCCAAGAACACGTCCTTGAACTGCACCATGCCGGAGTTGGTGAACATCAGCGTCGGGTCGTTGCCCGGCACCAGCGGGCTCGATGCCACCACGGTGTGGCCTTTGGACGCGAAAAAGTCGAGGAAAGTCTTGCGAATGTCGGCGACAGTCACCGGAGCAGCGGTTGGATTCATGAAGGTAAGAGACCTGGGGTGTCAAAACAGGCGATTTTAGGTGATCAGGGGGCTTGGCACCTGCCCCGACAGCCGCGCCGAAAGTGTCCCCTTGCGCCAACACAAAAGTGTCCCTCAGCTGAACAACGGCTCGCACTAAAATTTTACCGTGCGCGCAAGAGTCGCACGCTCATCACCAAGGACCACCATGACAGACGATCAAGCAACCAACGCCGCGCTGATGGCGCGCCGCAAAGCAGCCATTCCAAGAGGCGTGGGTCAAAGTCACGAAGTGTTCATTGCCCGTGGTGACAACGCTGAAGTTTGGGACGTCGAGGGCAAACGCTATATTGATTTTGCCGGTGGTATCGCCGTGCTCAACACCGGTCATTGCCACCCGGACATCGGGGCAGCGGTCAAACAGCAGCTCGACCTCTACACCCACACCTGCTTTCAGGTGCTGGCCTACGAGCCCTACGTGGAACTGGCCGAGCGTTGCAACGCCCTGGCACCCGGCAATTTTGCCAAAAAGACGCTTTTTTTAAGCACCGGTGCTGAAGCCGTTGAAAACGCCATCAAGATTGCCCGCGCCCATACCCAGCGCAGCGCAGTGATTGCGTTTACCAGCGGCTACCATGGTCGCACGCTGCTGACCCTGGGCCTGACCGGCAAAGTGGCCCCTTACAAAATCGGCTTTGGCCCCTTCCCCGGCGAAATTTTTCATGCCCAATTTCCCAACGCCTTGCATGGCGTGCGTGTGGATGATTCCATTGCGTCGATTGAATCCATCTTCAAAAACGATGTCGAAGCCAGCCGTGTGGCCGCCATCATTGTGGAACCGGTGCAGGGCGAAGGCGGCTTTAATGTGGCGCCGTTTGACTTTCTACAGCGCCTGCGCGCGCTCTGTGACCAGCACGGTATTTTGCTGATTGCCGACGAAATCCAGACCGGTGCCGGGCGCACCGGCACCTGGTTTGCCATCGAGCAAAGCGGTGTCGCCCCTGACATGATCACCATGGCCAAGTCCATGGCCGGTGGCTACCCGATTTCTGGCGTGGTGGGCCGCGCCGAAGTCATGGATGCGCCCGCTGCAGGCGGTCTGGGCGGCACTTATGCCGGCAGCCCGATTGCCTGCGTGGCCGCCCTGGCCGTGCTGG
>JALNWC010000034.1 GCA_023231075.1 Rhodoferax sp. | reverse complement strand
ATCGCGCCGCGCCTTCGCGTTGCGATTGTCACAGAAACCTATCCGCCCGAAGTCAATGGGGTCGCCATGACTTTGGGGCGGATTGTTGCTGCTTTGTTGCAGCGTGGGCATGTCGTTCAACTGTTGCGCCCGCGTCAATTCGACGAAGTCAGCCCTTCAGAACAAGTTGATCTGGAGCAGGTCCTGTTTCGCGGCATGCCGATTCCGACCTACCCGGAATTGCGCGTGGGCTTTCCTTCGCGCAGTCGGCTGTTGAAACTCTGGAAGCAAAAAAGGCCCGATATCGTGCATGTCGTGACCGAGGGCCCGCTGGGCTGGTCTGCTGTGAACGCAGCACATGTGTTGCATTTGCCTGTCAGCAGTTCGTTTCATACCAATTTTCAAAGCTACTCGCGCTACTACGGCATGGGTTGGTTCAGGACCCTGATCGAGGGCTATCTGCGCAGGCTGCACAACCGCACCCTGGCCACCATGGTGCCGACCAGGGCCATGATGCAGGATTTGCAGGCATTGGCTTTTGACCATGTAACCCTGCTGTCCAGGGGCGTGGAGACCCGGCAGTTTTCTGCAGACAAGCGTTCACAGGGCTTGCGTGAGCGTTGGGGTGTGGGCGCCGATGACCTGGTGATCATGAATGTCGGGCGTTTGGCCAAGGAGAAGAATATTGGCGTTGTGGTGGCCGCCTTCAAGGCCATTGCGCATCGCTTGCCGACCGCCAGACTGGTCTTTGTCGGAGACGGCCCGGAGCGAAAGCAGTTGAAGGAAAACTGCCCGACTGCGATCTACGCTGGCGTTCAGCAAGGTGAGGCGCTGGCCATGCATTACGCCTCCGCGGATGTGTTTTTGTTTCCCAGTCTGACGGAGACGTTTGGCAATGTCGTGCCTGAGGCGCTGGCCAGTGGCCTGGCTGTGGTGTCCTATGACCGTGCGGCGGCGCGTGAATTGATTACGACGGAGTTGAATGGCGTAGCGGTTCCGGGCAACGCGGAAATCGACTTCATCGAAGCGGCGCTGAGCCTGGCGCTCAACCGGCAACGGCAAAGCACCATCCGAAAAAATGCCGCCGCGAGTGTGGCGCATCTGCACTGGGACGCAATTTACGACCGGTTCGTCGAGGTTCTTTCGGACGTGATTCAACTTCATGGCCAGCAACACGCTGGCGCAGCGTCAATCAAAAGTCTGGACCTGGTCGAGTCCGGGTGCCGCCTTGATTGAATTCACGGGCTATGAGCCTGAACGGCGCGTGTCAGTCCGCCGCTGCAGATCAGCCGGCGGGTCCAGGCCCAACCGTTGATTTTTTTCGGTCTGCTTGCACGTCTTCCGGAACACCTGGACCCCGGATCGCGTCCGGGATGACCACCTCAGCTTCAAGGTCCGCGTGCGGTATCGGCCCGGATTCGGGCGGCCCGCCATGACAAGGTTCTGTTGACTTGAACCGTTCAAACACGCCCGCCGCGCCGGGTTGCTGGATCGGCTGATTGCCGGTTTTGCCTGAGTACGCTATCGTTGCGTCATGAAGATTTCATTTTTGCAATTGGGCTGGCGCTCCCTCACGCGCGATTTGCGTGCCGGCGAACTGCGTTTGCTGATGGTGGCGGTGACGCTGGCGGTGGCGGCGCTGACCGCGGTAGGTTTTTTTGCCGACCGGCTCAAGGGCGGTTTGCAGCGCGATGCGCGCCAGTTGATGGGCGGCGATGCCGTGGTGTCCAGCGACAACCCGATTCCTGAAGCTTTTCTGGCGCAAGTCAAAAGCCTGGGTTTGCAGCAGACGATCAACCTGAGCTTCCCGACCATGGCGCGCGCGCCCGAGCTCGCCGGTGGCGGCATCAAACTGGTGTCGCTGAAGGTGGTGGCCGAGGGTTACCCCTTGCGCGGGCGCTTGCAAGTCAGCGAGCAGCCGGATTCAGCGGGTGCCTTGACCCGCGACATTCCCCAGCCCGGCCAGGTCTGGGTCGATGCCGCCTTGCTGGAGGCGCTTGAAGTGCCAATCGGGGGCGATCTGCTGCTGGGTGACAGCACGTTTAAGGCGAGTCGCATCATCGTCAACGAACCCGACCGGGGCGCGGGCTTCATGAATTTTGCACCGCGCGTCATGATCAACCAGGCCGATGTTCAGGCCACCGGCCTGATCCAGCCCGCCAGCCGATTGCGTTACCAGCTTGCGGTGGCTGGCGACGATCGGGCGGTGCGGAAATTTGTCGACTGGGCGCAAGCACAAGTCGAGTCGCAGGCCGTGCGCGGCGCCAGGGTCGAGGCCCTGGAAGGCGGTCGTCCCGAGCTCAGCACCACGCTCAATCGGGCCGAAAAGTTCCTGAACCTGGTGGCCCTGCTGGCGGCGCTGCTCAGTGCGGTGGCGGTGGCGCTGGCGGCCCGTGGTTTTGCCGCCAGCCATCTGGACGACTGCGCCATGCTGCGTGTGCTGGGCTTGCCGCAACGCACCATTGCCGCCGCTTACAGCTTTGAATTTGTGCTGATCGGCCTGCTGGCCAGCGCCCTGGGCGTGCTGTTGGGCTTTGCTGTTCATTACGGTTTTGTCGCGCTGCTCGCCGGTCTGGTGGACTCGGCCTTGCCCGCCCCAGGCCTCTGGCCGGTGCTGTTTGGCCTGGGCATGGGGCTGACGCTGCTGCTGGCTTTTGGCCTGCCGCCGGTCTTGCAGTTGGCCCAGGTGCCACCGCTGCGCGTGATCCGTCGCGATGTCGGCGGGCTCAAACCGGCATCGCTCATGGTGCTGGGCCTGGGCGTGACGGGCTTTGCCGCCTTGCTGCTGGCGGCCAGCAGCGACCTTAAATTGGGCCTGATTGCCGTGGGCGGTTTTGCCGTGGCGACGCTGCTGTTCGCCGGTTTGAGCTGGCTGGCGGTCAAGCTGCTGCGCGCGGTCGTCAACGACGCCACGGCACCCACGGCCGTGGTGCTGGCCACGCGGCAAATTGCCGCCCGTCCGGCCTTTGCCGTGGTGCAGGTCAGCAGTCTGGCGGTGGGCTTGTTGGCGCTGGTGCTGCTGGTGCTGCTGCGCACCGACCTCATCAGCAGCTGGCGCGCGGCCTCACCGTCCGACGCGCCGAACCGCTTCGTCATCAATGTCATGCCCGAGCAGGGCCCGGCTTTCATGCAGGCCCTGAAAGACGCGGGCGTGGCCCGGTTTGACTGGTTCCCGATGATCCGCGGCCGTCTGGTGGCCATCAACGGGCGCAACGTCAGCCCCGCGGATTACCCCGACGAGCGCGCCCAGCGCCTGGTGGACCGCGAGTTCAACCTCTCGCACAGCGCCACCCGGCCTGAACAAAACGTGGTGGTGGCCGGGCGCTGGCAGCCCGACGAGGCGGGCGCCATCAGCGTCGAAGAAGGCATTGCCAAGACCCTGGGTGTGACATTGGGCGACAGCCTGAGCTTTGATGTGGGCGGCATGCAGATCGTGTCCAGAATCACCTCGCTGCGCAAGGTGGACTGGGCCTCGATGCGGGCCAACTTCTTTGTCATGTACCCGGTGGACCAGCTCGAAGGCGTGCCCGCCACTTACATGAGCGCCTTCAAGGCACCCGAGACGAAAGGCTTCGATGCCGCGCTGGTGCGCCAGTTTCCCAACATCACCAGCGTCGACATGACCGCCACCATTGCCCAGATTCAGCGTGTGCTCGATCAGGTCATTGGCGCCGTGGAGTTCCTGTTTGTCTTTGCACTTGCGGCTGGCCTGGTGGTGCTGTTTGCCGCCGTGACCGCCACGCGCGAGGAGCGCGCCCGTGAATATGCCATCATGCGCGCCGTCGGCGCACGCGCCAGCCTGCTGCGCCAGGTACAGCGCATCGAGCTGGCCGGTGTCGGCCTGCTGGCCGGTTTTCTGGCTTCTGTGGTGGCCAGCGCGGTGGGTTGGGCGCTGGCGCGCTACGTCTTTGAATTTGACTGGGTGGTGTCGCCGTGGGTGCCGCTGCTGGGCGCGCTGGCCGGCGCCGTGCTGGCGCTGGCCGCCGGTTGGTGGGGCCTGCGCGAGGTCTTGAACCGCCCGGTGATGCAGACGCTGCGCAGTGCGGCGCAGTGATGATTAGCGCTCGTGCGGGTAAATGGTTGGCGCTGCCATCTTTTTTCGTGATTTACTTGTAATTTGTGCAACTGTTGCACTATCATGACAATATGCCGACGATATGCAAGCTGTCCAACAAGGCCATCCGGGTCAACACGCCAGACCACTTGCCGCCCCATGTGCATGTGGTCATGGCAGACAGGCGCGATGCGCTGGTTGACCTCGCTACGCTGGTCGTCACAAGTCGCACGCTACGGGCCTCGGACATTGCCGATGCGCTGGCATGGATAGAGGCCAACCGCGCCTATTGCGTACAGATTTTCAAGGAGTGCAACCCATGATTCATGACCCCCACCACACCCTGGTTGCGCTGGCGGTGCGCCCGCCTTGCGCCCTGACGCTGACCTTTGCCGACGGTGCGACCCTGCCCGTTGATCTTTCTGGCGTGGCCCAGGCTTATCCGGCACTGGCTGCGCTACGCAATCCCGCCCTGTTTGCCACCGCCCGTGTTGATTCCCGTGGCGGCTATGTGGTGTGGGTTGACGACGATCTGGAGTTGGCCGCCGATAACCTGCGCAATATGGCCATTGAGCAGGCGGGTGGCATCGGCAACGAACGCTTGGTCAACTGGATGCACAAACACGACCTGACGCAAGAGCGCGCCGCCGAGGCAATTGGCGTGTCCAGGCGGATGCTCAATTACTATCTGTCTGGCGCTAAAGCCATACCCAAGACCGTTTGGCTGGCCTGCCTGGGTTGGGAGACTGTGGGCGAGGTGGCTCACGGCTAAGGCGGGTCGGTGCGCACGTCTTACCCCCGGAGTGATCGCCGTCGGCAGACGCGACAAAAACGCCGTCTATGATTTGGCCAAGCTGCGTTTGACAGCACAGCCCGGCAAAGCGCCATGACTAAACGCATTTGCAACGTGTGAAAATTCACACCCAACCTGCCACCCTCAAGCGTACCGCCAACCGAGAACCTCATGCCTGAAATCGTCTTCAAAGGGAAAGAGTACGTTTACAACCACCACCTCACGGTGCCGTATCGGCCGCTGCTGGTGGACGTTGCCAAAGGCATTGGCCCGGCCGATCTGGGCAGCAATCTGATCATTCATGGCGACAACCTGCATGCGCTCAAAAGCCTGCTGCCGCGTTACGCGGGGCAGGTTGATCTGGTGTTCATTGATCCGCCTTACAACACCGGCAACGAAGGCTGGTGTTACAGCGACGGCGTCAACAGTCCGATCATGAAAGAGTGGCTGTCCACCAACCCGGTGGATGGTGAAGACATGCTACGCCACGACAAATGGCTGTGCATGATGTGGCCGCGGCTGGTGCTGCTGCGCGAGTTGCTGTCAGAACGCGGCTCGATCTGGATCACGCTCGATGACAACGAGGTGCACCATGCGCGGGACATTCTGGACGAGATTTTTGGCGCGGATAACTTTGTGGCGACGTGTATCTGGCAGAAGAATTTTTCACCCAAAAACACGGCCCAGTTTTTCAGTGAAGACCATGACTATGTGCTGATTTATGCCAAGGACAAACAACTCTGGCGCCCCAATTTGCTGGAGCGAACGCAGGAAATGGATGACCGTTTTACAAATACCGATAACGATCCGCGTGGGCCTTGGACTTCGGGTGACTTGTCAGCGCGGAACTATTACAGCGAAGGCACGTATTCAATTACTTGCCCAAGCGGACGAGTGATTGAAGGGCCTCCACCCGGCACTTATTGGCGCGTGAAAGAATCTAAATTTAAGGAAATGGACGCTGATGGGCGGATTTGGTGGGGTGAGGACGGTGCCAATCAGCCACGCTTGAAACGTTATCTGACCGATGTCAAACAAGGTCGCACACCCCAAACCCTCTGGTTTTACAACGAGGTGGGCCACACTCAGGACGCCAAAAAAACATTGCTCGAAATGGGCGTTCTGAAAGACCAGGAAAGCACCATCACACCCAAGCCGGTGGCCTTGATCGAGCGCATTCTGGAGCTTGCCAGCGAGCCAGATTCGCTCATTCTGGACAGCTTCGCTGGTAGTGGCACCACCGCCCACGCCGTCCTCAAAGCCAACGCCAAAGACGGTGGCCGGCGCAGGTTCATTCTGGTCGAAGGCGAAGATTACGCCGACAAACTCACCGCCGAGCGGGTGCGCCGTGCCATCAAGGGTTACGCCTGGGTGGGCACCCAGCGCGAGACGCTGCTGGAAGAAAAAATCAACTTCACCCAGTTCAAAAAAGCCGACCAGTGGCTGGCCAGGATCGAGGCGATCAAGGTCAAAGAAGGTTTTAGCGAAGATTCGCCACAAATGGAGCTGGGAGGCTGGGGGGCAGTGCGTTCTGCGAAGGTCAAGGAGGAGCCCGCACCGCGGGCGGGGGACACGCAGCAGAACGCGCTGCCGCCCAGCCTCCCAGCGGGTTCGTCCAACGCGGCCCAGGCACAAACCAAAAAGAAGCGCTTCCACAAACTCAACGTCGAACTCAAAGACGGCATGCTCAAGGTCGAGGGCGAAAAACGCATCTCCGAGAGGGTTGACGGCCTGGGCGGCGAGTTCACCTACTGCACGCTGGGCGAGCCGCTGGACATTGAAAAACTGCTGTCGGGCGAGTCGCTGCCAGCCTTTGACGCGCTGGGCGCCTGGCTGTTTCACACCGCCACCGGCGGCACCTTGCTGCCCGTGCCCAAAGATGCGCCGCCGTTTTACCTGGGCGAGGCCAAGGACGCCCATGTGTGGCTGGTGTACCAACCTGAGCTGATGTTTTTGAAGTCGCCCGAGGCGGCACTGACGCTGAGCCGTGCCAAAAGTTTTGCCGACTGGGGCCATGCACGCAACGGTGGCAAAGGTGACGGCAAGCGCCATCTGGTGTTTGCACCGGCCAAATACATGAGCAACAAGCAGTTGCTGGAGTACGGCGTGGACTACGCACCGCTGCCGTTTGCCTTGTATCGGGAGGGATGAAATATGAGTCAGGAAAAAATAGATCGCATCGATTTGCAGTTCGAACATTTTCAAAAGGCGCTTGCCAGATTGCAGGAAGCTCTGGCAGAGCCGGAGTCCAGTTTTATACGTGACTCCATCATCAAACGATTCGAAGTCACCTTTGAGATGGCCTGGAAGACGATGTTTCGATATTTGACAAATAAGGGTGAACGCATGGCATCCAAGGCTTGGGATGTGATTCCAGTCGCGTTTGAGTCGCTGCTGATTACAGATGCAGGTCTTTGGGACAAGATGCGCAATTTCCGCAATGACACCAGCCATGAATACAACGAGCTTCGGGCGATTGAACTGGCGGCCTACATTCGCAGCCATGCGGAACCTGCTTTCAAGGCGTTTCAATCCGAAATGCTAAAGCGCATATGAGTGGGTTGATGCACGTGGCCGAGTCGGATCAATTTGCCACCCAAAAAAATTCGGGTATTGCTGCGACGACGCTGACCACGTTGTTGCGGTTGTTCGAACAAACCACGGGGCTGGATCGAGTTTGGCTGTTTGGCTCGCGTGCACGGGGTGATTTCCGCAATGAATCCGATATCGATTTGGTTGTTGATTCACCGTCTCTGGATAGTCGCGATTTCGCCCGGCTTTCTGGTGATCTGGACGAGCTCGGACTGATGTACCGCGTTGATCTGGTGAACTGGAATGACAAGCTGGAAGATCGCTTTCGTAGTCTGATTCAGAAAGATCGCAAGATTTTTTGGGAACCACGCCGCCACCCTGCCCAAGCGCCTGCACTGGCCGGAACACAGCTTAAGGAATTCCAGACCAAAGTGCTGGAGCAGTTGGGCCAATTCATCACCGAACTCAAAACGCATCAAGCTCAGGCAGAGCCCATTGTGCAAGCCTTGCGCGCCATGGAGAACGCGCATGACCTGCTGCGTGAGGCTTCTGATTTCCCCAAAAAGACCTGGAACGCGCTTAAAAGTCAGGGTTTGTTGCCACCGGCTTTTGCTGGTCAGCCATATTCGAGCCGCTTTGATGGCGCCGACCGCGCCATCCCCAATGTGTGCCTGAAAGTGCCCACGGGTGGCGGCAAGACCCTGCTGGCGGCCGCCAGCGTGGGGCGCGTGTTTTCAAGTTACCTGAACCGTCACACCGGCCTGGTGTTGTGGATTGTTCCCAACGAGGCGATTTATCGCCAGACCTTGAAGACGCTGGCCAACCGTGACCACCCGTACCGCCAGATGCTCAACACGGCGGGCGCGGGCCGGGTCAAGATTCTGGAAAAAGACTCGCCACTCACCCGGCTCGATGTCGACAGCCATCTGTGCGTGATGTTGTTGATGCTGCAATCTGCGGCGCGCAAGGATGAGGCGCAGCGCAAGCTCAAAGCCTTTCGTGATCGGGGCAATGTGCTGGGCTTTACCCCGCGTGAGGACGACATGGAGGCGCACTGGCAATTGTTGCAGGCGGTGCCCAATCTGGACGCCTATACATCGTGGGGCACCAGCCAGGCCGAGGCCCGCGCCACCAAAGGCAGCATCGTCAAAAGTTCGCTGGGCAATGTGCTGCGGCTGGTGCGTCCGATGGTGGTGATTGATGAAGGCCACCACGCGTATTCCGAGAACGCCCTGCGCACGCTGGACGGTTTCAACCCCTGCTTCATGCTGGAGTTGTCGGCGACGCCGCGTGTCACCTCCGACAAATCGGGCAAAGCGATGTCAGGCTCCAACATTTTGGTGGATGTGCGCGGTACCGACCTGGAGCTGGCCGAGATGATCAAGCTGCCGATCAATGTGGATTTGCGCGGCTGGAGTGATTGGCAAAGCTGCCTGGCGGCCAGCATGGACCGGCTCAATGGGCTGGCGGCTGAGGCGGCCGCTTTGCAGACTGAGACAAATCGCTACATTCGGCCCATTTTGCTGGTCCAAGTGGAGCGTACTGGCAAAGACATGCGTGACCGCGGTTTTATTCACGCTGAAGATGCCAAAGCGTATTTGTTGCAATTGGGCTTGACCGAGGCACAGATCGCCATCAAAACCTCTGACAAGGACGAACTCAAAGCGCCCGAGAACATCGACCTGCTCAGCCCCACCTGTGAAATTCGCGTCATCATCACCAAGCAGGCGCTGCAAGAGGGGTGGGACTGCCCGTTTGCCTATGTGCTGTGCGCGCTGGCAGCGGGCAAAGAGACCAGGGCGATGACGCAACTCATGGGCCGCATCCTGCGTTTGCCGCATGTGGCCAAAACCGGTCGCGCAGCGCTGGATGCCTGCTACGTGCTGTGTTTTGATGCCAAAACCGGAGAAGTCATCACCGCCATCAAACAGTCGCTGGAGTCCGAAGGGATGGGCGATTTGGCTTTGACCGTGCAGGGCAATACGGGTGATGCAGCGGTGCCAAAACCTGTGACCTTCAAGCGTCGCGCTGCTTTTACCGAACTGCGGATATTTTTACCCAGGGTGACCTGGGTCATGTCATCGGCGTCGGGCAACATAAGTCGCCGCGAGTTGGTATACGAAAGCGATATCCTGGCCTTGCTGGACTGGTCACAACTTCAAACTGACGCGCTGGCGCGTGAATGGGCACCGGGTGCGGCTGGATTCATGGGGCAAGTCGGCCAACAATTGCAGGTGGGGCTGGATGTGCTGCAACACCCGCAGGCCGTGTCTCGCGAATCTATTTGGATGATGGATGCGGCGCTGGACCGTGCCCACCTGGTGCGCGGATTACTCGACATTGCACCCAATGCCTGGTGGGTTTGGGCGTGGGTGAATACGGTCGTGGCGCGCTTGCGGAAAAATTTTGATGAGAAGGCTATCGCTGCCAGTAGTGCCTCGTTGTTGGAGCGCCTGCGCATGGATTTGGAGGCCGAGCGTGACCGTTTGGCGCAAGTCGTGTTTGATGCCGCAGTGGCCGCTGGTCAGATTGAGTTCAGACTGCGGGCTGATCAAACCGACTACGCCGTTCCCGACGAATTCACCTTGCCGCTGGCCGGCACGCCGCAGCCGTTGGCGCGCATGGATGGCCGTCCGGTGGAAAAAAACCTGTTTGAGCCCGCACTCACAGCCCTGACAGACAGCGGTCTGGAGCGCGATGTGGCCTGCTATCTGGACAGTCAGGCCGCCCTGATCTGGTGGCATCGCAATGTGGCCAAGTCGCAGTACGGCCTGCAAGGCTGGAAACGCCACAAGGTGTATCCCGACTTTGTTTTTGCCCGCTTGGGCGGCGCCGACCATGCGGATGCTGTCGCCACTTCAAAACTGGTGGTGTTGGAAACCAAAGGCCTGCACTTGGCGGGCGCCAACGACACGGTCTACAAACAGGCGCTGCTGGCGCGGTTGACCCAGGCGTTTACAGACGAATCGCTGGCGCGGGTGGGTGACCTGGAATTGGTGGGAGCTTCGCAATCGGTGCAGTGCGACCTGGTGTTCGATGGCGACTGGCGCGGCACGCTCAATGCGCGGCAGTTTGGTGCGGCGGCAGCCTGATGACCAGCTGGGCTGGCCGCTGCGCACCAACGGTAGTCGCCCAGGCTGCCTGGGTGTTTGCTACCGTCAGTGGCGCCGTGCCCGACTTGAACATGGACGCCAGCTGCTTGGCGCAGCTCTGGCGTGTCGTCTTGAGGAGCAGCAGCGTGAACCACCTTACCCGAATCGACTTTGTCAACGCTTTGCGGTTGTTGGCGCGCATTGAGGCGCAGGCGGAAAATGTCAACAGCTTTGCGTGCGCACCGCCGCGGTCATGCGCGCCTCAAAGTCGTTTGCCATGCCTGATTCCCGTAAAATATGCAGTCAATGAATATTGAAGAAAAACCCGCCTTCGACACGCCCTTCGAGTGGATCGGGGGCGAAGCACGCGTGCAAGCCCTGGTGGACCGTTTTTACGACCTGATGGACCTGGAGCCGGGTTACGCCGAGTTGCGGGCGGTGCATGGCTCGGTGCTGGATGGTGCGCGGCAAAAACTGTTCTGGTTTTTGTGTGGCTGGCTCGGTGGCCCGCAGTACTACACCGACCGTTTTGGCCATCCGCGTCTCAAAGCGCGGCACATGCCGTTCAAAGTTGGCGTGGTCGAGCGCGACCAGTGGCTGGCGTGTATGGATCAGGCCATGACCGAGACCGGCGTGCCCCCGGCGCTGCACGAGCGGCTGAACAAGTCGTTTTTCCAGACTGCGGACTGGATGCGCAATCAGGCCGAAGCGCAAAAAATGCCAAATTTTTCCGGGTCATGACCCAGCAGGAAAGAGAAATGGTCAAATTTTCTTGCTAGAATACGCAGCTTAGCGGCTGTAGCTCAGTTGGATAGAGTATCTGGCTACGAACCAGAGGGTCGTGGGTTCAATTCCTGCCAGCCGCACCAAATGAATCAAGGACTTAGGGTAGCAATGCTCTAGGTCCTTTCTTCTTTCTGGCGTTTGCCCTGGCTCAGGTTGCCGTCTTCTGGTGCCGACGCCGGTCACGCATTCTGTCGGTGCCCATGCAGGCGCCTGATTCGCTAGGGGGAACACCATCCTCAACGGATAGCTTAATTTTCTATTGGAGATGATTTAAATGACGAATGCGCCGTCCTCCAGGCCCCGAGCTGTCGTCTTGCTCAGTGGCGGGCTTGACTCGACAACGGTTCTGGCCATTGCAAAAGAGCAGGGGTTTGCGCCTTATGCACTGAGTTTTCATTATGGGCAACGCCATGTCCAGGAATTGCTTGCTGCCGAATCGGTCGCGCGTTCTCAAGGCGTGGTAAAGCATGTGGTGGCGCAAATCGATCTTCGCGAGTTTGGTGGCTCGGCGCTGACGGCAGATATCGCCGTGCCCAAGGGCCGGACTGCCGTTGACATGTCAGACGGCATACCGATTACCTATGTTCCGGCTCGAAATACGGTTTTCTTGAGCTTTGCCTTGGCCTGGGCCGAGACCCTGGGGGCCTCGGATATCTTTATCGGCGTCAATGCGCTTGACTATTCTGGTTACCCGGACTGCCGCCCGGAATACATTGCGGCTTACGAAACCATGGCCAATCTGGCGACCAAGGCCGGCGTTGAGGGCCTTCAAAAATTAAAGATACACACGCCACTGATCAGCCTGACCAAGGCCCAGATCGTACAAGAGGGCATGCGCCTTGGCGTTGACTATGCAGAAACCAGCAGTTGTTATGACCCGGGCGAGGATGGCAAGCCTTGCGGTGCATGTGACTCGTGCGTGTTGCGCGCCAAAGGCTTTGCCGAAGCCGGTTTGAAAGATCCGCTGTACATGCGTTTCGGGATGGTTTGACAATGCAAATCAAGACCCTCTTCAGTGCCTCAGCCGGGTTTGAGGCGGCACGACATGTCGACGTTCTTCCCGCAGGCCACCGCTCCCGGCGTTTGCATGGACACAGTTTTTTGGCGACGGTGAGGTGCGCGCCTCCTGAAGGATGGGCACATTTTCCGGGGGGTGAAGTTGACCGGCTCCGAACAGAGCTTGAATTGGCGATTTCGCAACTGGATTACCGTTTGCTCAATGAGCAGGTTCAGCAACCCACTGACGAAAACCTGGCACGCTGGGTTCGTCAAAACCTGCATGTTCCCGGGATGGCGCGCATTGGCATTCAAAGCACGGCGCATGAAGGTGCCGATCTTGACCTGGCCGGTGACGCGCATGTTTGGCGGCGCTACATTTTTCAGTCAGCGCACCGATTGCCCCATGTGCCTGCCGGGCATCAATGTGGGCGCATGCACGGGCATGGGTTTGAAGTCATCGTTCATGCGAATCAGGATCTCGGCAGCCGTGATCTGAGCATTGATTACGACCGGCTTGACGCGGTATGGGCACCGTTTCAAAAACAGCTTGATTTCGCCTGTTTAAACGACTTGCCAGGCTTGCAGAATCCAACCAGCGAAAGGCTGTCGAGTTGGTTGTGGGAACGCATCAAGCCTGAGTTGCCCGAACTTTCCTGGATCACGGTGTTTGAAACGGGTTCATGCGGCGCCAACTTTGATGGAAAAAATTACCGGAT
>JALNWC010000033.1 GCA_023231075.1 Rhodoferax sp. | reverse complement strand
GCTCAGTCACCCGCAAATCAAGGTCGAGGTGCGCAATGCGGCCGATGAAAATCCTCTGATGCTCGCGGCGCTCAAAGGAGAGAGAGAACTTTGCCAACTGATGATCCGCAAGGGCGCAGATGTTAACAAACCCGGTTGGGCGCCTTTGCATTACGCAGCGACCAGCGGCCACCTTGAAGTCATGCAATTGCTGCTGGACGAAAACGCCTACATCGACGCGGCTTCACCCAACAACACCACGCCCTTGATGATGGCGGCGCACTACGGCACAGTTGCCGCCGTGAAATTGCTGCTGGACGCTGGCGCGGACCCCATGCTCAAAAATGACCTGGGCTTGACGGCCATCGATTTTGCCCACCGGGCCAATCGCGCCGAGTCGGCCGAGCTGATTGCTGCCTTCATTCGGGGCCGGCAACCCAAGGGGTCCTGGTAGACGCTTTCCTACTTTATACGATGTATATTATGTTAAGTTAAAGATTTGCATAGACGAATATTTAGCGAACTGAAAACGAAACAATCGGTGCACTTGGATCGGTAAACGGGGTTCCCAGGGCGATTTGACCTTGGCCGTGCAGCACACATTCGTCACGTCGCAGCAGCAGGTCGGAACTACTGCCTGCAAAACGGACCCAGCTTCCATAAGAGCTCTCGTCCACCAGCAGGAAGCTGCCGTTGCGCCAAACAAGACTGGCATGAGCCCGTGAGACACGCGGGTCGTTCACCACAAAGTCAACGACACGAAAACGTCCGATGTGAATGGGCAGCTCGAACGCCTGGAAGGTCTGCCGGTGCTCGTGGTGTACCAATTCAATCTGGCCTCCCAGGGCGTCAAGCTCAGCTCTTTCGGTGGCCGGATTGACCGGCGCCTGGACCGTAAAGTAATCAGAATTCTGGTCTTCCTGCCATTCAATTTGGTAGACATTGCAGGGTTCCGAGCGGCCACGTATGGCAATCGGTCCCAGAAGCCGAAAATGGACGTCACTCAATTTCGGACTATTTTCAAGCGCCTTGTCGTTGACCCAGATTTGATGCGGGCCCGTGAGCTCGCTTAAACGGGACGCCGTGTTGACCGCATCGCCATAACAATCGTCGTCCACCAGGACCACATTGCCACGAACCACACCGATGCGCAGCGGCATGTACAACTGGGGAGGCAAACCGGCCAGACGCAGCTGGTAGTTGCGCTGGATGTCGACCACCGCGGCAATGGCTTCCGGGCTTTTCTTGAAGGTGGCCAGCACGCCATCGCCCAACAGCTTGACGACCTTTCCCCCGTTGGCCGTGATTTTTTCCGCGACCCAATTGGTCGCCTGGGTGACCGCTGTGGTGGCCTTGGCGTTGCCAAGCGACTCAAACACCCCTGTGCTTCCAAACAAATCAACAAAGACAACAGTGGAGTGAACAGCCATTAAAGATTAATCCTTCATCCTATGGCTGGAGTTTAGGTCAATCCACAGGCCTTAACTCCCTCCATGCCCCCAAAATAGCAAGGCATCGCGCCCTTCAACCGACAAGTCTGCTTTGGCGCCGACCGGTAGCAAGACTTTGGTGGCGACATGGCCATACGGCAAATTCGTCAACACCGGCACTTTGACCCGCGTTTTCAACCACTGCACCACGCTTTGCAACCTGAACCCCCTGTCATGCGGCACCAATTTGAACTCGGTGAACTGACCGAGAACAATGGCTTTTTGACGTGCCAAAACGCCGGCATACAGGAGTTGTGTGAGCATGCGTTCAATGCGGTACGGATGCTCGCCCACGTCTTCCAGAAACAGGATGCCGCCCTTGATTTCCGGAAAATAAGGCGTGCCCATGAGGGCGCACAGGATGCTCAGATTGCCACCCCACAGACTGGCATGCGTGACACGCCACGAGGCCATGCCCTGCTCAGATGCAGCCTGGGCATCCGCGGCGCTTGCCTTGCCTGAAAACGTGTCGCGATGTTGTCGCCAGCCGGCGCCCTCCCCTTGCCCCAGCAGCAAATCATCAAAGCATGCGGTCATGATGTCGTCTGGCGCATCGGCCACACCAAAGCCTTCGCAGAGTGCCGGGCCGGCCCAGGTAACGGCACCCGTGCGCGCCAACACCGCGCTTTGAAAGGCCGTGAAATCGCTGATGCCGACAAACAACATGCCCTGCTCAATGGCTTTGGCCACCTTTTTGTAATGAATGCCCGGCAGGATGCGCGTCAAGCCATAGCCACCGCGTGACATCAGGGCCACATCGGCTTTGCTGGCAGCAGCGCGGTGGATGGACGCCAGGCGGGTCTCGTCATCGCCGGCAAAGCGCTGGTGACGGCTCAACGCATCGGCATCAAGCTCGACCTCATGGCCTAGCGCCTGCAGTCGGGCCACGCCGCGTTTGAACGCGGCCTTGTCACGCACTGCGCCCGAAGGAGAATAAATATAAATGTGCTTTTTCATGGTTGGCGAGGGTCCATTTTTTGGGTCCGCCGCAGCTTGAAGAAAGCTTGCAGCACAGCGGCGCATTCCTGCGTCAGCACCCCACCCTGCACTTGCGTTTGGTGGTTGAGCTGACTTTGTGCAAATAGGTTGATGACCGAGCCGGCGGCACCGGTTTTAGGGTCAGTGGCACCAAAAACCACGCGCTTGAGCCGCGCGTGCAGCATGGCGCCTGCGCACATGGCGCAGGGTTCCAGCGTCACAAACAGCTCGCACTCGGGCAAGCGGTAGTTGCCCAGGATGTGCGCTGCGGCGCGCAAGGCCTGCATTTCGGCGTGGGCACTCGGGTCATGGCTGGCAATGGGGGCGTTGTGGCCGCTCGCGATGACCACGCCATCCCGCAACACGACCGCGCCCACGGGCACCTCGCCCAGCGCAGCGGCCAGCGCCGCTTGCGCTAGCGCCAGGTGCATGGCTTGCGCGTCTGTCATCGGGTCAGCCGTCATGCGCACTCAACGGTCAAGGTGGTCGTGGTTTCCGTGGTCATGCTGGATCGGAATTTTCCCAACTGTAGCGGCACTTCTCCGGTGTGCCGCACGCTGGCCTGACTTCAGGCGCTGCGTACAGCGACGGCTTTGAACGGGCGTGATCCTCTGAATTGCAACTACGCCGCATCACTCCCACTCAATGGTGGCGGGAGGTTTGCTGCTGACGTCGTAGGTCACGCGGTTGATGCCACGGACTTCGTTGATGATGCGGCTCGACACCTTTTTCAACAGCGCATAGGGCAGCTCGGCCCAGTCGGCGGTCATGAAGTCACTGGTTTGCACCGCGCGCAGCGCCACCACGTAGTCGTAGGTGCGGCCGTCGCCCATCACACCCACGCTCTTGACCGGCAAAAACACGGTGAAGGCCTGGCTGGTCAATTCGTACCAGCTCTTGCCTGACGCATCGTCGATGAAATTGTTGAGCTCTTCAATGAAGATGGCGTCGGCGCGGCGCAGTAGGTCGGCATATTCCTTTTTGACTTCGCCCAAAATGCGCACGCCCAGGCCGGGGCCGGGGAACGGGTGGCGATACACCATGTGGTAAGGCAGCCCCAGGGCCACGCCGAGTTCACGCACCTCGTCCTTGAACAGCTCGCGCAGGGGCTCCAGCAGTTTCAGGCCCAATTGCTCGGGCAGGCCGCCGACGTTGTGATGGCTCTTGATGACCACCGCTTTTTTGTTTTTGGCGCCGCCGGACTCGATCACATCGGGGTAAATGGTGCCTTGCGCCAACCATTTGGCGCCATTTTTGCTTGTGTCGGAGGCCGTGAGTGCCGCTGCCTGGGCTTTGAACACTTCAACAAATTCGCGGCCAATGATCTTGCGCTTGGCTTCGGGCTCGCTCACGCCCGCCAAATGCCCCAAAAACTGATCGGCCGCATCGACGCGGATCACCTTGGCGTGCAGTTTGCCGACAAACATGTCCATCACCATGTCGCCTTCGTTCAGACGCAACAAACCGTGGTCGACAAAGACGCAGGTGAGCTGGTCACCAATGGCGCGGTGAATCAGGGCCGCCGCCACCGATGAGTCGACACCGCCCGAGAGTCCCAAAATGACTTCTTCGTCACCCACTTGGGCGCGAATGGCGGCCACGGCCTCGCTGATGTAGTCGCCCATGATCCAGTCGGCGCGGGTGCCGCAGATGTCGAGCACGAAGCGCTCCAGAATGGCCGCGCCGCGCTTGGTGTGGGTCACCTCCGGGTGGAACTGCACCGCATAAAAACGGCGCGCTTCGTCGGCCATGCCGGCAATCGGGCAGCTGTCGGTGCTGGCCATGAGCTTGAAGCCGGGGGGCAGTTCGGTGACTTTGTCGCCATGGCTCATCCACACCTCGAGCATGCCGTGGCCTTCCGGCGTGGTGAAGTCCTGGATGCCGTTGAGCAAGGCGGTGTGGCCGTGGGCGCGCACATTGGCATGACCGAACTCGCGCTGGTGGCCGCTGGTGACGATGCCGCCCAACTGGTGCGCCATGGTTTGCATGCCGTAGCAAATCCCCAGCACCGGAACACCCAATTCAAACACCGCCTGGGGCGCCTTGTCGGTGCTGTCTTCATAGACACTGGCGTGGCTGCCTGAGAGGATGATGCCCTTGAGCTTGCCATCGCGGGCGTAGGCACGAATCCAGTCGTCGGTCACATCACAGGGATGTACTTCGCAAAAGACATGCGCTTCGCGGATGCGCCGGGCAATGAGTTGCGTGACCTGGGAGCCGAAGTCAAGAATGAGAATTTTTTGATGCATGGTCTCGGCGGCCCGTCGGTTACTCGGCACGGTAGTTGGGTGCTTCTTTGGTGATTTGCACGTCATGCACATGGCTCTCGCGGATGCCGGCGGTGGTGATTTCAACGAATTCCGCCTTGTCCTGCATTTCTTCAATGGTGGCGCAGCCGCAATAGCCCATGCTGGCGCGCAAGCCGCCCGACATCTGGTAAATGATGGCGACCATCGAACCCTTGTAGGGCACGCGGCCTTCAATGCCTTCGGGTACCAGTTTGTCGGCATTCGGATTGCCGGTGCTGGACTCCTGAAAATAACGGTCGGCACTGCCCTGCTGCATGGCGCTGATGCTGCCCATGCCGCGGTAGCTTTTGTAGCTGCGGCCCTGGAACAAAATGACCTCGCCCGGGGCTTCTTCGGTACCGGCAAACATGCCGCCCATCATCACTGTGCTGGCGCCTGCGGCAATGGCTTTGGAGATGTCACCGCTGAAGCGGATGCCGCCATCGGCGATCAAGGGAACACCGCTGCCTTTGAGTGCGGTGGCCACGCTGTCAATGGCCATGATCTGGGGCACGCCCACACCTGCGACGATGCGGGTGGTGCATATGGACCCCGGACCAATGCCGACCTTCACGGCATCGGCACCAGCGTCCACCAGGGCCAGCGCGGCAGCGCCGGTGGCAATGTTGCCGCCGATCACCTCGACATTCGGGAAATTCTGCTTGACCCAGCGCACCCGGTCCAGCACGCCCTTGCTGTGGCCGTGCGCGGTGTCGACCACGATGGCGTCAACGCCGGCGCGGGCCAGTAATTCGACACGTTCCTCGGTGCCCTCGCCCACGCCCACCGCTGCGCCTACGCGCAACTTGCCCTGGGCGTCGCGCGCGGCATTGGGAAAGCTGGTTTGCTTGGTGATGTCCTTGACGGTGATCAGGCCCTTGAGCTCGAAAGCGTCGTTGACCACCAGCAGGCGTTCGATCTTGTACTGGTTCAACAGCACCTTGGCCTGGGTGATGGTGGTGCCATCCGGCACGGTGACCAGTTTTTCACGCGGCGTCATGATGTGGCTCACGGGCAGATCCAGACGCGTCTCAAAACGCAAATCGCGCCCGGTCACCAAGCCGACCACCTTGTTGCCACCGTCGCACACAGGAAAGCCCGACACGCCCAATTGCGCGGACAAGTCCATCACCTGGCGCACGGTGTGCTGGGGCGTGATCACCACCGGATCACGCAACACGCCCGACTCGTAGCGTTTGACCTTGGCCACCTTGGCGGCCTGTTGCTGGGCCGTCATGTTCTTGTGCACAATGCCGATGCCGCCTTCCTGGGCAATGGCAATGGCGAGGCGGGATTCTGTGACCGTGTCCATGGCCGCTGAGACCAGGGGCAGGTTGAGGGCAATGTTGCGGGTGAAACGGGTGGCGAGGGAGGTGTCCTTGGGCAGGACTTGGGAATAGGCTGGCACCAATAAGACATCGTCAAAGGTGAGCGCTTTACCGATCAGGCGCATGTTTAAAGCTCCAAATCGTCAATTGTATCTGGCGCTTGACGTGCCAGCTGGCATAAACTCCGGCCTCATGAAACAAAGCCACTGTGTTTTTTCCGTTCTTTTCAGTTTGCTGTCTTGCAGCGCCATGGCCCAGTGGGCCTGGACGGACGAGGAAGGTCGCCCCATTTTCAGTGACCGGGCGCCGTCCACCAGCGTGCCGGAAAAACGTATTTTCAAGCGCCCCGCCCCGCCCAGGGTCAATCCGACCCCGGAGCCGGCGCCCAACGGAGGTGCGGTCGCTGCCGATGTCAAAGCAGTGAGCGCAGCCCTGTCGGCGGCCAGCACGCCCCAGAACGCAGGACTGGACAAGGAATTGGCCGAACGCAAGAAAAAAGCCGAGCAGGCCCAGGCCGAGCAGCGCAAATTTGAAGAAGAGCGCCTCAGCAAGCTGAAGGCTGACAACTGCGAACGCGCCAGGCAAGCCCAGCGGACACTCGAGTCCGGGGTGCGCATGGTGCGCACCAATGCCAGGGGCGAGCGGGAAATACTGGATGACGCTGACCGGGCCGTGGAAGCCAAACGCCTTCAGGGCATTGTGGCCACTGACTGCAACTGATCAGTACCCGGCTTTGACGCCTGCGCGTTTTTTGACAAACAAGCCGACGCCACGACTGCCCTGGCGGGCGAAACGTTCACGGCGTGCCACTTTGGGGTCAACGCGCAAGGGACGGTAAATTTCCAAACGGTCGAGATCCCGAAGGCACTGGTCGAGTTTGACCCGTCGACCCCAAACGCCGATGCGCGCGTGATGGTGGTCGATTTCGGGGAACTGCACCAAGAGGCCGCTTTGCTGTAAAGCCTGCAACACCGTGCAGGGCGCTGGCATCAGCAGCTTGACTTCTGCCAGTTCGCGCGCTTTGGGCGCGTAAACAACGCTCAGGTGCAGCAGGGGGTCATTCACCGTAGGCCTGTTTGGCTCGCTTGACAAAAGCATCGACCATGCTGGATGCAATCTTGTCAAACACCGGGCTCACCAGTCTGCCAATGGTGCTCTCGAAACTGTAGGTCAGGTTCAATTCGACTTTACAGGCGCGCTCGGTGGCATCACCAAGCGGCAAGAAATTCCACTCGCCTTCCAGTTTGGAAAAAGGCCCGTTCACCAGATTGATGGTGACCTGGCGGTCAATCACGTGCACATTGCGGGTGCTGAAGGTTTGATGGAGTCCCGAAAATGCGATGCCAATTTCAGCCAGCATGCCGTTTTCTTCATGCGCCACCACGCGCGCCTTGTCGCACCAGGGTAAAAACTGCGGATACTGGTCAACATCGGTGACAAGCCGGTACATCTCGGCTGGGCTGTACCAAATTAAAACGGATTTTTTGACAGTTTTCATAGAATGCGATTATGAACAGGATTTTAGTCAAACCTGACTTGCCTCTTCCCATCTTCAAACTCAATTCATGGCCAAAAAACCCGACCCATCTTCCCGCATCGCAGACAACAAGAAAGCGGCCTTCAATTACTTCTTCGAGGAACGTTTCGAAGCTGGCATCGTGCTCGAAGGCTGGGAGGTCAAGTCGCTGCGCGCAGGCAAGGTCCAGCTCACCGACGGCTACGTGGTGGTGCGCAATGGTGAGCTGTTCATCATCGGGCTGCAGATCAACCCCTTGGGCACGGCATCCACCCACATCAGCCCGGACAAGCAACGCAGCAAAAAATTGTTGATGCACAAGGAAGAAATCAAGCGGCTCATTGGCAAGGTCGAGCAAAAGGGCTACACCCTGGTGCCGATCAACCTGCACTGGAAAAATGGCAAGGTCAAGTGCGAAATTGCCCTGGCCAAGGGCAAGGCCGAACACGACAAGCGCGACACCATCAAGGATCGCGAGGGAAAACGCGAGGTGGAGCGGGCCATGAAAGGTCGGAACCGTTGAGTTTTAAGCAGGATGTGATGCCTGTTACAATCTTCGGTTTGCTGACAACATCCACAGACTCAAGGAACATCTATCATGGCATCTGGAAAACCAAAGAAAAAGAACCCGCGCCTGGCATCAGGCCGTAAACGCGTCCGTCAGGACATCAAGATCAACGCAGCCAACACCTCGCTGCGTTCCAAATACCGCACTGCGGTGAAAAACGTGGAAAAAGCTGTTCTGGGCGGTGACAAAGCCAAGGCCACAGAGCTGTTCGCCAAGATGCAAGCCGTGGTTGACACCGTGGCCGACAAGGGCATTTTCCACAAAAACAAGGCAGCTCGTGACAAGAGCCGCCTGTCTGCCAAGGTGAAAGCCCTGGCACTCGCCGCCTAATTTTTAGGCAAATCGCACGCGCTTCTTGACTTCAAGGTTTTAGAAGCGCGCCGTTTGTAACGGGTGCGCTGTCAGCAAAAGCAAAAATGCCGTCTCCATGACGGCATTTTTGCTTTTGGCGCTTTGTTCCCCTGCCCCAAAGCCAACTCGTTATCAGGATTTGGGGTGCAGGTGGTTTTCCATGTGCAGCGGCGCACCGATATGCACTTGCAACTCGTTGTCCTTGGCAAATCCCATCACGAAATCCCAGGCCATGACATGGTGCGCACGCAGGTCCTCGTGCACCACGACACAACGCACGTTATTGACACTGCTGGGAACACACCAGGGGGAATACGCCAGATGACGCCCGGTGGGTGCGCCACCCGGGCGAAACTGACTCATCACGCCGGCCAGACGTTCGGCCCAGTCGCTGGGCCGAAAAGTGCGTCCGGAACGGGTTATGCCCAGGATGTAAACTTTTTTTGAAGTGGTTGAAACCATCAGGTAGAGGTCGTGATGAGGTTGCGTGCGGGTTGCTACAACGCCAGTCAATTCTAGCTTAATCTTATGTCTTATACAAGACTCAAAACAAACCAATGATTGACACCACGCAAGCTTGCCAAAGATTACTCGGTTCACTGCCGACACCTGATTGATCGGTCTAAAATCAACTTTCAATGGCCCAATCTGCGTTGGGCCGTTTTGTTTATTGCCGTCACCTGGAGACTTACCCCATGCCCGCTGCCAGTCCCCCCCCAGAAGCCAGTTCACCGCATGTGATGAATACTTACAGTCGTTTGCCCATTGCGCTCAGCCATGGGCAGGGCTGCCACGTTTGGGATGTCAATGGCAAGCGCTATCTCGACGCATTGGGCGGTATTGCCGTCAACACTTTGGGCCATAACCATGCCAAACTGGTGCCGGCGCTGCAGGACCAGATCAGCAAGATCATCCACAGTTGCAATTACTACCATGTGCCTAACCAGGAAATTCTGGCAAAAATGCTGGTGGAACGCTCTGGCATGAGCAACGTGTTTTTCTGCTCCACCGGACTCGAAGCCAATGAGGCTGCGCTCAAGTTGGCGCGCAAGTTCGGCCACGACAAAGGCATTGAACGCCCGGAGATCGTGGTCTATGAGAAAGCCTTTCACGGCCGCTCCATCGCCACCCTGAGCGCCACCGGCAACCCCAAGATCCAGGCGGGCTTCGGTCCCCTGGTGGAAGGCTTCATCCGCGTGCCCATCAATGACATCGAGCGCTTGAAACGAGCCACCGAGGGCAACCCCAATGTGGTGGCGGTGTTTTTTGAAGCCATCCAGGGCGAAGGCGGCATCAATCCGATGCATCTCGACTACCTGCGCGAACTCCGAACCTTGTGCGACGCGCGTGACTGGCTGATGATGATTGACGAAGTGCAGTGCGGCATGGGCCGCACCGGCAAGTGGTTTGCCCACCAGTGGGCCGGCATTGTGCCCGACGTGATGCCACTGGCCAAAGGGCTGGGTTCCGGTGTGCCCGTGGGCGCCGTGGTGGCAGGCCCCAAAGCGGCAAACATTTTTCAACCGGGTAACCATGGCACCACCTTCGGGGGCAACCCGCTGGCCATGCGCGCGGGTGTCGAGACCATCCGCATCATGGAAGAGGACGGCCTGCTTGCCAACGCTGCCACCGTCGGAGCGCACCTGAAAGCCGGCCTGCAGGCGGCACTGGCGCCAGAGATCGCCAGCGGCGCCGTCAAGGAAATTCGTGGCCAGGGCCTGATGCTGGGCATTGATCTGGTCAAACCATGCGGCGCCTTGACACAACAGGCGGCTGAGGCAGGTTTGCTGATCAGCGTAACTGCCGACACGGTGGTGCGCCTGGTGCCGCCATTGATTTTGAGCCGCGCCGAGGCGGATGAAATTGTCGCCCGGCTGTGCCCCCTGATTTCTGCCCTGCTGAAGGAGCCCTCATGAAAATGGCAGCCCAAGGCATTCCCAGTACCCTTCCCAAAGGCGCCCCGCCAGTGCGGCACTATCTGCAGTTCTCGGACCTGAACGCCGATGAATACGCCTACCTGCTGGAGCGCGCTGCCTTCATCAAGGCCAAGTTCAAGACGTTCACCCGGCATCAACCGCTGGTGGACCGCACGCTGGCCATGATTTTCGAGAAAGCGTCCACACGGACACGCGTCAGTTTTGAGGCCGGCATGTACCAGTTGGGCGGCAGCGTGGTGCACCTGACCACCGGCGACAGTCAGTTGGGCCGTGCCGAGCCCATCGAAGACAGCGCCCGCGTCATCAGCCGCATGGCCGACCTGGTGATGATCAGAACTTATGAACAAACCAAGATCGAGCGCTTTGCCGAATACTCACGCGTGCCGGTCATCAACGGCTTGACCAATGAATTTCACCCCTGCCAGATTCTGGCCGACATCTTCACCTTCATCGAGCATCGCGGCTCGATCCAGGGCAAGACCGTGGCCTGGGTGGGTGACGGCAACAACATGGCCAACACCTGGTTGCAGGCCGCAGAGTTGCTGGACTTCAAGGTCAACGTGAGCACGCCGAGCGGTTACGAAGTCGACGAAAAAATAGCCTCCATCACCGGCAAGATCAGCCAGAGGCACTTCCAGACTTACAGCAATCCCATGGACGCTTGCCGCGGCGCCGACCTGGTCACCACGGATGTCTGGACCAGCATGGGCTTTGAGGCCGAAAACGAGGTTCGCAAGCAAGCCTTTGCCGCCTGGCGTGTCAGCGCCAACATGATGGCCGTGGCCCAAGCCAACGCGCTTTTCATGCATTGCCTGCCAGCCCATCGCGGCGAGGAAGTCGATGCGGACGTGATCGACGGCGAGCAAAGCGTGGTTTGGGACGAGGCCGAAAACCGCATGCATGTGCAAAAGGCGTTGATGGAATTCCTGTTGTTGGGTCGTTTGTCCTGACCCCTTGATCCGCGCGTTCGCCTGATCAGGGCGTCGTGCACCAGGGCGCGGTGTCATGCGCCAGCGCCATCCAGAGCGCCCAGGACGAGCTCAAGGCCAGCGCCAGACCCGCCAGGCGAACGCCCCAATCGCCATTGCGGTTGCCGCGCAAGCGCAACCAGAGCCAGGGTCCGAGCATCATGGAGACGCTGGTCCCCATGGCAAACAGGGCCATCACCAGGGCCCCGTCAAAGGCACTTCCCGCCAGCGCGGCCACCAGCAGGGCCGAATACAACAGGCCACAGGGCAGAAACGTCCAGACTGCGCCCATCAGCAAGGGGGCTGTGGCACCCTTGCTGGAAACCAGTCCCCTGACGTTCTTCCAAACTTTCCTGCCCGCTTGTTCCATCCAGACCGGTTGCTGGGCTTTCCACACGAGCATCAAACCAAGCACAATCATGGCCACATGAAACATCGACCAGACCGGTCGAAGTGCGCTGGACTGGACCGTCAGCCAGCCGAGGCCTTGCATGGAGGCCGCAGCCAGGGCGCCAAGGCCGGCGTAACCAAGAACACGCCCGAACTGGAAGGTCCACATCGCCGAGGTGGACCGCTTGCCTGCTGCCTGGCCAATGCCGGCACAGGCAGCGCCGCACATGGCAATGCAATGAGGTCCACCGGCCAGACCCATGATGAGCGCCGTGGTGGCGAGGGTTGTTTGCATCCTGCCAATTTAGAGGATTTTGGAAAACTTGGCGCGCGTACGGTCAGTTTGAAGGTAACGATCAAAAACCATGGCGACCGCCCGGACAAAAAACCAGCCTTTGGCAGTCACTTGAATCCCGGTATCGTCCAGTGCCACCAAGCCCTGCGCCACCTGGGTCTGCAGTGTTTCAAGTTCCTTTTGAAAGTAGGACTTGAAGTCAATGAGGTAAGCCAACTCGATGGATTCGAAAGACAGACGCCCCTGGCACATCAGACCCATGATCACGGCGCGACGCAACAGATCGTCGCGCGACAGGGCCAGGCCACGCACAACCGGGAATTGACCCTGGTCCAGAAAGTCGTAATACTCTTCGAGCGTCTTCGCGTTTTGACTGTAAGTGGCCCCGACACGCCCAATCGACGATACGCCCAGGCCAATCATGTCGCAATCAGGTTGCGTGCTATAGCCCTGGAAATTTCGATGCAAACGTCCCTGGCGCTTGGCCACCGCCAAAGAGTCTTCGGGCAGAGCGAAATGATCCATGCCAATGTAAACGTAACCTGCTGCCAGAAAAGCAGCCATGGACTGCGCCAGCATGGCTACTTTGGCCGCACCCGTGGGAATTTCCACCGAGGAAATCCTTCGTTGGGGCTTGAACCGCTCCGGTAAGTGCGCATAAGCGTACAAGGCAATCCGATCAGGCCGAAGTTCAATAATTTGACCTATCGTGCGCTCAAACGACACCGGAGTTTGTTCGGGCAAGCCGTAAATCAGATCGGCATTGATGGACTCGAAACCTTTTTGCCGGGCTGCCGCCACCAGCGCGAAAACCTGCTCGGCGGGTTGAATACGATGGACCGCTTTTTGCACCGCTGGATCAAAGTCCTGAACGCCAAAACTCAAACGGTTAAAACCGAGCTCGGCCAGGTTGTCCAGCCGTTTTTCGTCGATGGTCCGGGGATCGATCTCGATGGAATACTCGCCGCCTGGCACCAACGAAAAGTTTCGTCCAAGCATGTGCATCAG
>JALNWC010000032.1 GCA_023231075.1 Rhodoferax sp. | reverse complement strand
GCATTACGCGCATTGGCGTTTTGGACCGGTGGTAACCGATGTGGCGCGCGACCTTGGTCCGCTGCTGGCCGACGCGGCCGCGAACCACGCCCGTTTCCTGCCCGCCCAGAAGGCAGGATTCGCGCAGACATTTCATCAGGATCCGGTACGCACCGCAGCACAACTCGGCGCCGATGCTATTGCGGCCTTTCTTGCGCGCTGAGAGACCTGCCGCGCTCGGCTAGCCGGCTTTCCCCAGTGGTCCGCCGCAGAGATCGCTGCAATCCGCCGCGCCGATAGCATCCGCCTTAGTCCTTTGCCGCCTTTGGCGCTTCGGCCACCCAGCCGCCGCCCAAGGCCTTGATCAAGGTTACGCTTGCGACAAGACGGCGGCGGAGGTTGTCTAACGCGGCGCGTTCGCTGGCAAGCGCGGATGCCTGCACCACGGCCAACGACAGGTAGCTGACGATGCCCGCCTGGTACTGATTGTTCGTGATTATCATCGAATCGCGCGCCGCCCTCACCACCTCGTCCTGCGCCGCGGCGGCCTCTTCGAGCAATCGCAGCGCGGCCAGGTTGTCTTCGACCTCGCGGAACCCGTTCAGGACTGTCTGGCGATATTCGGCGAAGGCTTCCTCGTAGACGGCCCCCGCTTTCGCGCTTTGCGCGCGGGTTGCCCCGGCGTCGAATACCGGCATAGCCACCCTTGCGCCCCCGACGCTGTGGCGAATACTCCCACCGACGAAGAGGCTGATCGAAGGGTAGGACGCCGCCTCGGCCTCGCCAATTTGCGCACTGGTCGCCGCCATTCGTCGTTCGGCAGCGGCGATGTCGGGGCGCCGCTCCAGCAGGTCCGATGGCAGCGCGGGCGGCGCCGCCGGCACATTCACCTCGATCGGCGCGACAGTAACGGAAAAGTCGGCCGGCGCCTTGCCGATCAGCACGGCAATGGCGTGCTCAAGTTGCGCCCTGACGACGCGTGCGTCGAGCATCTGCGCTTGCGCCGTGCCGAGTTGAGCTTGCGCGAGCACCACCTCGGCCCGGGCGGCAACGCCCACCGCGTACTGGTTGCGCGTGAGCTGCAGCGATCGCTCGTAGGCGGCGACCGTGTCCTGCACCAGGCGGATCTCGGCATCCTGCACCCGCAGCAGGAAGTAATTCTGCACCAGTTGCGCCTGCAAGGACAGTTTTGCCGCCGCGAGGTCGGCCGCGCTCGCCTCGGCGGCGGCACCACTCGATTCGACGCTGCGCCGAATGCGGCCCCACAGGTCGATCTCCCAGCTCGCGAGCAGGCCTAGATCGTTGGTGCCGCCGGCGCTCAGCGTCGCGGATTGCGCCGCCCGGGCCGCTTCGGCGAGCGAGCGCGCCTGCCTCACGCGCGCCTCGGCGGCGTGAATCGACGGGTTTGCTGCATTGAGTTGCCCGACCAGCGCGTCGAGCTGGTGGTCAGCGTAGATTTCCCACCAGCGCCCCTGCGCAGACGCGTCGCGCGGCTGCGCTAGTTTCCCTCCGGGCGCCGCCTCTTTGTAGGCAAGCGGCACGGCGACGCGAGGACGCACGTAGTCGGGCCCGACCGCCGTGCACGAAACATTGACCGCCACGACGAAGGCGACGGACAGCGCACGGATTGTCCTGGCCTGGATTGCGGCAGTCATCGCGAATCCGCCCTGCGGGGCGCGAAATCAGCGCCGTAATTTTGCCTGCGGCGCAGGTCGCGGACCCACAGGCTGAAGCGATCAAGGTAGAGATACACGATCGGCGTGGTGTAAAGGGTCAGGATCTGGCTCAGGATCAGGCCGCCGCCGATCGCTATGCCGAGCGGCTGGCGCAGTTCAGCTCCGTCGCCCCCGCCCAGTGCAAGCGGTATGGCGGCGAGCAGCGCCGCCAGGGTCGTCATCAGGATTGGCCGCAACCGCAGCATGCAGGCCTCGAAGATGGCATCGCGCGAACTGATCTTCTTGCCGCGTTCGATCGCGAGCGCGAGGTCGATCATCATGATGGCATTCTTCTGGACGATACCGATCAGCATGATCACGCCGATCAGCGCGATGACGCTGAACTCGGTCCTGAACAGCATCAGGGCGACGAGCGCCCCCAAGCCCGCCGACGGCAGCGTCGACAGTATGGTGAAAGGGTGAATGTAGCTCTCGTACAGCACGCCCAGGACAATGTACAACGTGAGCAAAGCGGCAAGAATCAGGATCGGCTGGGTATCGAGTACAGCCCGGAACGCGCGCGCGGAACCCTGAAAGCTGCCGCGAACCGTATTCGGCACACCAAGGCGGGAAACGGCATCCTCAATCGCCCGGATGGCCTGCGACAGCGACACCCCTGCCGGCAAATTGAAAGAGATGGTCGTGGCGACAAACTGGGATTGGTGATTGACGCTCAGCGAGGTTTCGCTCGGCGCGTGGCGCGCAAACATCGAGAGCGGTACCTGTGCGCCCCCGGGAACGCTGACATGAAGGTAGTTCAAGGCTTCGGCCGATTGCCGGAATTCGGGCGCAGCTTCCATCACCACATGATACTGGTTGAGCGGGGCATAGATCGTCGAAACCTGGCGCTGGGCGTATGCGTCGTTGAGCGTGGCGTCGATCATCTTTGGCGTCACCCCGAGTCGCGCCGCGGCATCGCGGTCGACGACCAGCGAAGTCTGCAGTCCCTTGGTCTGCTGGTCAGAATTAACGTCGACGAGTTCGGGCAGTTGCACGAGTGCCTGGAGGATGCGCGGCTCCCAGGTCCGCAGATCGGCGAGGTCGTCGGCCTGGATCGTGTATTGATGGGTCGCACGGCTTTGCCGGCCGCCGACGTGTATATCCTGTACCGGGTTGAGGAAAAGATTGGCACCGGGCTCCTTCGCCAACCGGATGCGCAGCCGCGCTACGATCTTGTCGGCGCTTTCCCCGCGCACGGAGAGCGGTTTCAAAGTGACGAATATCGATCCCGTGTTGCGTTGAGCGCCGCCGGTGAAGCCGACGACGTTCTCGACGCCGGGATCGGCGCGCACAATGTCGATGAAATTGGCGAGTTTCAGCCGCATCAGCTGGAAGGATATGCTTTGATCGGCCTGCATGCGGCCCGTGAGCTGCCCCGTGTCCTGCTGCGGGAAGAAGCCCTTGGAAATGATCACATACAGATAGACGTTGAGACACACGGTTCCAAGCAGGATAAGCGCCGTGAGCGGGCCGTGATCGAGAACCCAGGCCAGAGTCCGCCCATAGCCCTGGAGCAGCGTTGCGAAACCACGCTCGCTCCACTCGTGGACCCGGCTCTTCCGGCGTTCCCTCGTCGGCAGCAGCAGCCTGGCGCACATCATGGGTGTGGTGGTAAGCGACACCGCCAACGAAACCAGGATCGCGGCAGACAGGGTCACCGCGAATTCCTGGAAAAAACGTCCGACAAATCCGCCCATGAGGAGCATGGGGATGAAGACGGCGACGAGAGACAGGGTCATCGCCAGCACCGTGAAACCAACCTCGGCGGCCCCGACCCGAGCCGCCTCCGCCGGCGGCACGCCGTTCTCGATGTGCCGCGACACATTTTCGACAACCACAATCGCGTCGTCGACCACGAATCCGGTGGCGACGATGAGCGCCATCAGCGACAGGTTGTCCAGACTGTAACCGCATAGGTACATGGCCGCGAATGTGACGGTGAGCGACACCGGCACCGCGACCCCAGGAATGAATGCGGCGCGCCCGTTGCGCAGAAACAGGAACGCCACGAGCATGACCAGTGCAACCGAAAGCGCCAGCGTTTTTCCGGCGTCGCGCAATGACGCACGGATCGTGGTGGTGCGCTCCATCGTCACCGCGAGGTCGAGCGCACCCGGAATCGAAGCGCGCAGCGCAGGCAACAGCTCGGTGACGCGGTCGACCGTTTCGATAATGTTGGCATTGGGTTGGCGGCTTATGATTACGAGCACCGACGGCTTGCCGTTGACCGAGCCCGCATTGCGCAGATCCTGTACGGAGTCGACCACTGCCGCCACGTCGACGAGTCGCACTGCGGCGCCGTTGCGGTAAGCGACGATCAGCGGCAGGTAATCGGCGGCGGTCCTGGCTTGATCGTTGGCTTCGATCTGCCAGTGGCGTTCTTCGTTCTCCACTGCGCCCTTGGGCTGGTTGGCGTTGGCGCCGGCGAGCGCGGTGCGCACCTCCTCGAAGCCGATGCCGTACTTGTACAGCACCTGGGGATTGATTTCGACCCGAACCGCCGGCAGCGAACTGCCGCCGACCTGGACCTGCCCCACGCCGGCAACCTGGGAGACCCTTTGCGCAATGACGGTCGAAGCCACATCGTACAGCTGCCCCTGAGTCATGGTGTCCGAGGTGAGCCCCAGGATCATGATCGGTGCGTCGGCGGGGTTGACCTTGCGATAGGTGGGATTGCCGAGCAGGCCGGACGGCAGCGCGCTGCGGGCCGCGTTAAGCGCCGCCTGCACGTCGCGCGCGGCGCCATTGATGTCCCGGGCGAGATCGAACTGCAGCACGATGCCGGTCGTGCCGAGCGCGCTGGTCGAAGTCATCTCGGTGATGCCCGCGATGCGGCCCAGCGCGCGTTCAATCGGCATGGCGACCGTTGCCGCCATCGTCTCGGGGCTCGCGCCCGGCAGCGCGGCGGAAACCGCGATGGTCGGGATGTCGACCCGCGGCAGCGGTGACACCGGCAGCAGCAGAAAGGCGACCGCGCCGACCAGCGTGATGCCGATGGTGATCAGCGTGGTCGCGACCGGGCGATCGATGAAGGGCGCCGAGATGTTCATGCCGCCCGCCTCACAGGGGACCGCCAGTCGATGCCTCGGCGCGCACGGCGCGCAATCGTTCGCGCCGCGCTTGCACCCTGCGCCCCAGCCGGTCGAACGCCAGATAGATGACCGGGGTGGTGAATAGCGTGAGCATCTGGCTCACGATCAGGCCGCCGACCATGGTGATGCCGAGCGGATGGCGCAATTCCGAACCCATGCCCGAACCGATCATCAGCGGCAGCGCACTCAGCAACGCCGCCATCGTGGTCATCATGATTGGGCGAAAGCGCAGCAGGCAAGCCTGAAAGATGGCGTCCCGCGGCGCCATTCCCTGTTCGCGCTCGGCCGAGAGGGCAAAGTCGATCATCATGATGGCATTCTTCTTCACGATGCCGATGAGCAAAATGATACCGATGATGGAAATTACGCCGAGGTCGTTGCCGGAAAACTGCAGGGCGAGCAGCGCACCGATGCCCGCCGAGGGAAGGGTGGACAGGATGGTGATGGGATGAATGTAGCTTTCGTAGAGTACGCCCAGAACGATGTAGACGGTGACGATCGCTGCCAGGATCAGCCACAGTTGGTTCGCCAGCGACGCACTGAAAGCGAGCGCCGAACCCTGGAGCTTTATCTGTGCGCTGACGGGCAGGCCAATGTCACGCTGCGCGGTCTCGATGGCTTTTACAGCGTCGCTCAGCGCTGCGCCACGCGCCAGGTTGAATGAAATCGTGGCTGCCGGAAACTGGCCGGTGCGGCTGATGACCAGCGGCGCGGTCCGCTCGGTCACCGATGCCACTACCGACAGCGGAACCTGATGCGCCCTACCCGTGCCAGGCAGCCGCGCTCCCTTCGTAGCGTCGTTCGGCGCGGCGACATAGACGTTGTCGAGCGCGTTCATGCCTTTGCGGAACTCGGGCAAAACCTCGAGGATGACGCGATACTGGTTGGTCTGGGTGAATATGGTGGAGGCCACGCGCTGACCGAAGGCATTGTATAGCGCGTTGTCGACCATAGCCGGCGTAAGACCGAAACGACTTGCGGCGGCGCGGTCGATTTCCACGTACGCCTGCAGCCCGCCTTCCTGCTGGTCGCTTGCCACGTCTTCAAGCCGCTTGTCCTGACGTAGCCGGTCGACGAGACGCGGCACCCATGCGCGCAGTTCGTCGGCATTTGCGTCTTCCACCGAAAACCGGTACTGGGCGCGACTCACGCGGTCCTCGATAGTGAGATCCTGTACCGGTTGCAGGTAGAGCACGATGCCCTCGATCGCGGCAAGCTTGTCCCGCAGCCGCCGGATGACATCGGCGGCGCTGCCGTCGCGCTGCGACAACGGTTTCAGGTTGATCAGGAAGCGGCCGCTGTTCAACGCCGAGTTGCTGCCATCGACGCCGATGAACGACGACAGGCTTTCCACCGCCGGGTCGCGCAGTATCACCTTCGCCAGTGCCTGCTGGCGCTCGGCCATCGCAGCGAAGGATATCGTCGGCGAAGCTTCCGAAACGCCCTGGATTGCTCCGGTGTCCTGGATCGGGAAGAAGCCTTTGGGAATCGCGATATATAGCAGGATCGTCAGCACCAGTGTGGCGATTGCCACGATCAGTGTCGCTCCCTGACGGTCGAGTACCCAGACCAGCATGCGCGCGTAGCGGGCGATCAGACGTTCGAACCATTCGCCGCTGTTGCGGAAAAAGCGCCCCTGCCTGGACTCCGGCACGCGGCGCAGAATGCGGGCACACATCATCGGCGTGAGCGTCAGCGAGACCACGGCCGAAATGAGGATGGCCACGGCGAGGGTGATCGCGAACTCGCGAAACAGTCGCCCGACCACATCACCCATGAACAACAACGGGATCAGCACGGCGATCAGCGACAGGGTCAGCGAGATGATGGTGAAGCCGATTTGCCCCGCGCCCTTGAGCGCTGCCTGCAGCGGCGGCTCGCCCGCCTCGATGGAGCGGCTGATGTTCTCGATCATCACGATGGCGTCGTCCACCACGAAACCGGCGGCGAGGGTAAGTGCCATCAGGGTAAGATTGTTGATCGAGAAGTCGGCGAGGTACATCACGGCGAACGTGCCGATCAGCGACAGCGGCACCACCACGCTTGGAATGAGGGTTGCCGCCATGTTGCGCAGGAACAGGAAGATGACCATCACCACGAGCGCCACGGCGAGCAACAGTTCGAACTGAACGTCGCGCACCGACGCGCGAATGGTCAGCGTGCGGTCGGTCAGCAGTGCGACATCGACTGCGGCGGGCAGCGCCGCCTTCAACTGGGGCAGCAGCCGCTTGACTCGGTCGGCCACTTCGATAACGTTGGCGCCAGGTTGACGCTGGATATTGACGATGATCGCCGCCGACTCATTGGCCCAAGCCGCAAGACGCGAATTCTCGGCCGCGTCGACGACTTTGGCCACATCGACCAACCGCACCGCCGCACCGTTGCGGTAGGCAAGGATCATGGTCTTGAATTCGTCGGCCGATTTGAGTTGGTTGTTGGCGTCGATGGTGGAGGCGCGCGTGGGCCCGTCGAAGCCGCCCTTGGCCTGGTTCGAACTGGCATTGCCGATTGCGCTGCGCAAGTCTTCGAGGGAAAGATCGTAGGCGGCGAGCGCCTTCGGATTGGCCTGGATGCGGATGGCCGGCCGCTGTCCGCCAGCGATACTGACCAGGCCAACGCCGGATAATTGCGATATCTTGGCCGCAAGTCGGCTGTCGGCAAGCCGCTGGATCTCCGGCAAGGGCATGGTGCGCGAGGTCAAGGCCAGGGTTACGATCGGCGTGTCGGCTGGGTTGACCTTGCTGTAGATCGGTGGCTGCGGCAGGTCTTCCGGCAGGTAGGTGGCGGCAGCGTTGATTGCGGCCTGCACTTCCTGCTCCGCGACGTCGAGTGGCAGTTCCAGGCCGAATTGCAAAGTGATGGCCGAGGCCCCGCCCGAACTCGTCGACGACATCTGGTTCAAACCCGGCATTTGCCCGAACTGGCGTTCAAGGGGCGCGGTAATCGACGAAGTGACGACCTCCGGACTCGCGCCCGGATACAAAGTCACCACCTGGATGGTCGGGTAATCGAACTTGGGCAAAGCGGACAGCGGCAGCACGCGATAGGCGACGACGCCCGCAAGCAGGATGGCGACCATCAACAACGAGGTCGCCACAGGCCGGAGGATGAACAGGCGCGAAGGATTCATGGCTGGCGCGGCGGTGGCCCGAGCGCTCAGGCGCTACCCCTGGCGCGCGGGTCTTGCCTCACCGGCAACCGCTCGTTGTTTCCCATGTCGCTTCGAGGTCCGCGTCGTGTGGCGTCGTTGGCTGGCGGCGCTGGCTTATCGCCAACGACAAGTTCGACCTTCGCGCCTTCGCGTAGCCGGTCGGCGCCGTCAACCACGACCATCGCGCCGGCGGAGACCCCGTTGTCTATCGTGGTGATCCCGCCTTGCACGGGTCCGACTTGCACCGGGGTCACGGCGACCGTCCGGTCGTCCTTGACGACGTAGACGAATGTTCCCGCCGCGCCACGCTGGATAGCCGCTGTCGGCACCAGAGTCGCGTTGAGCCGTGTTTCGACGGGCATCCTAACGTTGACGAACTGGTTGGCAAAAAGCGCACCGTCAGCGTTGGGGAATTCAGCCTTGAGCTTGACAGTGCCTGTTGCGGTGTCGATCTGGTTGTCCGCAGCCAGCAACCGGCCGCTGCCAAGCTTTTCCTTCTGGGCGCGGTCGAAGGCGTCAACCGGGATAGGTTTGTCGCCGGCGCGCAGCCGTTTCATCACGCGCGGCAAAGCGTCCTCCGGAATCGAAAACACGACGCCGATGGGCTGCAGCTGGGTGATCACCACGATGCCGTTGGCGTCGGAGGTACGCACAATGTTGCCCGGGTCTACCTGGCGCAAGCCCACGCGGCCGCTGATCGGGGCGATGACCCGGGCGTGTGTGAGCTGCAGCTTCGCATTGTCTATTCCGCCCTGGCCGGCCTGCACCGCGGCCTCGTATTGGCGCACCAGTGACTCCTGGGTATCGACCTGCTGACGGGAAATCGAATCCTGTTCAAGCAGCATGCGATAGCGTTCGAGATCGGTTCGCGCGTTATCGAGCAGCGCCTGATCGCGCGCCAGTTGCCCGGTGGCAAGCGTGAGTTGCACCTCGAACGGGCGCGGATCGATTTGGGCCAGGAGGTCGCCGGCTTGTACCATTTGCCCTTCCTCGAACGCAACACGCATGAGCTGGCCATCCACGCGCCCGCGCACCATGACGGTGTGGAGCGGCGTTACGGTGCCAAGTCCGAACAGGTAGACGTCGAGGTTGCCTCGGCGCACGGGAGCGACGATGACGGGAGTCGCGCGGAGCGAAGGATCAGCGCGCGCTCCCCCTTCGAGCGCTCCACCAGGGCTGGCCGTCTTCGCGGCGTCGGTCGGTCGGAAACCGGCGTACCAGATTGCGCCGCCAATCACTACCAGGCCGAGGATGGTAATCACCGCCCCCCATGTTTTGCGCCGCCCATATCGTGATTCTGCCGCAGATTTGTTCGGCGGTGGGGCGACGGTGGAGTTCGAGGGTGCGCGATCAGTCATAGCATAGTGGGGGAAAGCGAAGCTTTTCCTGCGCTTCGACTAACTGCCATCCGGAACGGAATATTCGTGGCATTATAAAGTAGAATTCCACTTCACGGCTTCCTGGAAGGCGCACGCGGCTCGAATCGGTCTTGAAATGAGGTGAACCAAGGGTGAAAGCGATTATTTTAAGTGCCGGTCAGGGCCGCAGATTGCTGCCGCTTACCGAACGCATTCCTAAATGCCTGCTCACGGTGCAAGGACAGTCCCTGATCAGATGGCAGATCGATGCCCTGACGCGATGCGGCATTGAGGACATCGTGGTGGTTGTCGGTTTCGGCGCCGATCAGCTCGAGTCGCGGCTTGCCGAATTTGCCGGGTCACAGCGCATCCGTACCTTGTACAACCCTTTCTACGCTTCCACCGACAACCTCGTGAGTTGCTGGGTCGCCCGCGCCGAGATGCAGGAAGAGTTTCTGCTGCTGAACGGCGACACACTGTTCGAAATGCCGGTGCTGGAGCGCTTGCTCGCGGCGCCCTTGCACCCGGTCACGCTGGCCATCGACTGCAAGGATCGCTACGACGACGACGACATGAAGGTGATACGCGACGGCGGGCGGCTGGTGCATGTCGGGAAAAAACTGCCGCTCGATCGGGTCGACGCGGAATCAATCGGCATGATGACGTTTCGGGGTAACGGCCCGCGGCTATTCCGCGAAAGCCTCGAACGAGCCCTGCGCAATCCGCAGGCGCTCAAGCAATGGTATTTGTCGCTGATCGACGACCTGGCCAATAGCGGCGTGGTCTGGACGCAATCGATCGAGGGACTGGGGTGGGCGGAGGTGGACTGCCCGGCCGATCTGGAACGCGCTTCGCGCCAGGCCGCTGGCTGGGTTGACGCAAACCAGTCGCGCTCCGCATGTGCCTGAGCCAGTCTACTCAGTCCGGTCGTGCAAGGATATTTCTCACCAGATTCAGATCCTCCACGCTGTCAACGTCGATCGCCGCCTCCGCGAACGGCATGGTTACCATGCCGACACGGATACCCGTCTTGCGCGACAAGCGGCGCAGTGCGCCCTTCAGGCTCAGCCATCCCATGGCATAGAGGGCCATCGCGCGCCAGCCGATCAGGCTGATCACGCGAATCGGCGTTTTGCGCCGGTCCTCCACCTGCTGCCACAGTTGCGCCATGCCGCGGCCGCGCGGTGAAAGAAAGGCAAACAGGTTGCAGCCGCAAAAATTCCCGTCGCTGAATTTCAGCACGGTGCGCCGCGATCGGGGATAGGCTGATTGCACCAGTTCATGCGGCGCCAGCGCAAAGGCGACGTCGCAGCCAGTAGTGGCACCGGCCCGGTCGAGGAAATACTGCACCATGCCGGGACTCAGCAACGCGTGATCACCGGTAGTCAGCAGCACCGGCTGCTCTGCGGGCAATGCTTCCAGTGCCGCAGCGGCGCTGCGACTGGGTGTGGCCTGCTGCTCAATCCACTGGACGGCTCCGTCCGACAGCAGTTGGCGCAGTTCCGGCGATCTCTCAAGGATTTCCGCCTTGGGACCGCACAGCAGAATGGTACCCACCTGCTGGCTTTGCACCAGCGCCTGCAACACTCGAAGCAGCATCGGCTTCCCGGCAATGGGCGTCAGACACTTGGCCGGAACCCCGGCTGCAGCCGCCACCGGGTCATCGTGGCCACGATCGGCGGCCAGCACGATGGCGTTGAAGCGCGGCGGCTGTGCGATCATGACAATTGTCGTTGGTAGACGCGATAGCGTTTATATACGCGACCGCCGATCGATTCAATAATGTTGCGCATACCGTCATTATCTTCCAGTATCCAGGACAGTTCGACGTCCTTCACGCCGCGCTTGTGGAGTTGCGCCCGCACTGCCTCGGTGACCAGAAAAGCGAGCCCCGGACCAAGGCGGGTGTGCTGAAACATGCGGCGGACACCCATCAAAGGAACGCGGGCGGTCTTCGGGTGGCGAACCTTGAGGCGCCATAATAGCTTCAGCCAGCCGGTCGGCAATAGTCTGCCGCCAAGCCCGCGGATGGCTTCGTTGATGTTGGGAACCGCAACGATAAAGGCAGCAGCTTCTCCATCCACTTCGGCGATCTGAATCAGATCGGGCATCGACAGAAACCGCAGCGCATGGCCCATGTCGCGAAATTCGGCGTCGGTAAAGGGCACAAACCCCCAGTTTTCTGACCAGGCATCGTTGAAGATGTCGCACAACAGAGACATTTCGTCGCCAAAGCGTTTCGAATTGACCTGTCGCACGGTTGTGCGGTTGGCAACCTGTCTTGCCAGCCTCTGCATTACCGCGGGCGCCGGAAAATCCGGAGCGACGATGTATGCCAGCATGTCCTTCGCCTTGCGGTAGCCGCAACGCTCGAGATGCTCGCCGTAATAGGGCCAGGCATGTCCCATCATGACCATGGGGGGCGTGTCGAAACCTTCGACCAGCAGTCCGGTTTCGGCATTGATCGACAAATTGAAGGGGCCGCGCACGCGCTGCATGCCCTGATCCCGCAACCATTGCTCCGCGGTCCCAAGCAGGGCGCTGAAGGTTTCCTCCCGATCCTCGGCGTCCAGCATCCCGAAAAAACCGGTCGCATCGCGATGCTGCTCAAGATGCAGCGCGTCGACCTGGGCGCTGATCCGCCCCACCGCACGCTGCCCGCGCCAGGCGATCCACGCCTGCCATCTAGCGTGCTGGAAGTACGGATTCATCCGCGCCGAAAGATGCATGCGCCGCTCGAGCGACAGCAGCGGAATCCAGGCCGGGTCGGACTCAAGAATGCTATCGGGAATGCGGATGAACTGTTTTAAATCTGCGTTTCCGGCGACCGGAACGATGCGCAGCGGAGTCGGCTCGCGATGGGTGTTCGGCAGATTCATACATTACAGCACCGGCAAATCGGCGCAACTCCAACCGCAGCCGGTGAATAGTTGTCCTAAGCTGCGCAGCAACAGTGTTGGGATTACCTGATTAGCCACAATGTTCAGCCGCCCTCAGGAATCGTTCTGGACGCGGCGGCGTGACCACCGCCGCGACGAGCAGACGCTTCAGGATGGACGACAAATCGAAACGACGATTGAAACGGTATTGGACCTCGGCAAGATAGCGATGGGCGTACTTGGCAAAGTCGAA
This sequence comes from Rhodoferax sp., assembly GCA_023231075.1. GTDB lineage: Bacteria > Pseudomonadota > Gammaproteobacteria > Burkholderiales > Burkholderiaceae_C > Rhodoferax. The sequence goes on along the minus strand of JALNWC010000032.1, from coordinate 1,420 downwards.
GGCATGGTAGGTGCCCGAGTAGGCGGTCTTCAGATTGCCGAGAAAGGTATTGACCGCGCGGAACTGTTCCAGCTTGACGCAGGCTGGGCCGCCGCCGGTCACGATCCGCTCCTGCGTTGCCCCCGATGTCGTGACCGCCCTGAAGCACCACAGGCCATCCGACACCACCCGCGCCGAGGCGGCCAGCGCCGTCTTCGCCCAGTCGGCAATCGCTTCCTTGGTGAATTCCAGCTTCTTCAGGCAGACCCGCAGCGGATGTCCGGTCTCGGTGGTCTGCACGGCTGCGATGAACGACACCTTGTTCTGCGAGCCGCGCCCGCTCTTGCCGCCAGGCAGTTCGCCCCCCAGGTAGGCGTCGTCGATCTCGACACGTCCATCCAGTTGGCGAGACTCTTCCCGCTCGCTCATGACCTGCATCAGCTTGTGCTTGAGCAGCCAAGCGGTCTTGTAGCGCACGCCCAGATGGCGCTTGAGTTCGAGGGCCGAAACGTTGTTCTTGGCCTGGGTCAGCAGGTGCATGGCCAAGAACCAGGTGGTCAGCGGCAGCTTGGTGGCCTCGAAGATCGTCCCGCACATCACTGTCGTCTGCTCCCGGCAGGCCGAGCACTGCCAGTACGTCAGCCCTTTGCGTTGAAAGGTGCAATGGCGCGTCTCGCCGCATTCGGGGCAGACGAAACCGTCCGGCCAGCACAGCGCCACCACCGCAGCGTGGCATTTCTCCTCGGTCCCGTAGCGCTCCATGAACTGCCCCATCGACAAACCCTTCTGAAACTGCACCTTGTTGATTCCCATTGCGCATCTCCTTCGCTCAAAGATGCGCTCATTCTTCACCCCGTCAGGCTCAAAACATGAGCCTGCTGAACTTTGTGGCTAATCGCATAAGATTACCTGACCTGATTAGCCACAAAGTTCAACCAGCACACAAAAAATATCAGTCGGTGCTGCTTTCAGACGCATCCCTGTCAATTTCAACTCGCGAGTTTGTCCGGCAAGCCTTCGCCTAGGGCAATTCTTAGCGCTTTTTCGCCTGGATGGTGAATGGCTAAACTTCAATGCCATTCAATGAATCAGCTAACATTATAATACAATTTGTCCCGGAGTTCGTCACTGTTGCTGTTGGCGTTGGCCGTCGTACAAAACAAGGGTCCCCGAGTGGGCTGTTTAACCTGCACGCGCCAGTGTGCACAGTGTGCATGCTTATAAGAGGGAAGGGGGACTTGCAGAATTCAAAATAGCAGCAGGCTGGGATTCGCTCGATGCTCAAATTTTGAGCACTTTTCAACGACCATGAAGAACCCAGAGCGTTATCGCATCGATTTCCCCTTGTTTGGCCCACAGTTCATCCTCGCAAGGCGCTGCGAACTGGGTTTGAAGTGAGTGTGGTCTAAAACGTTGCGTTTTGGCTTCATACCAGCAACCT
>JALNWC010000031.1 GCA_023231075.1 Rhodoferax sp. | reverse complement strand
GACCAGCGCAAGGTGATCTACCAGCAGCGCAACGAAATCCTGGACGCCACCGACCTGTCGGCGCAAATCCAGGCGCTGCGCGAGGGCTGTTTTGAAGACGTGGTGCGCCAGTATGTGCCCGCCGAGTCGGTGGAAGAGCAGTGGGACCTGCCGGCGCTGGAGCGCGTGTTGTCGGACGAGTGGCAGTTGACCCTGCCGCTGCAACACCAGGTGAATGCCGCCAGCGCCATCACCGACCACGACCTTCTGGACACCGTGCGCCACCATGCCAACGCCGTGTTTGACGAAAAAGTGGCCTTGGTGGGCAATGAGAACTTCACCCAGTTCGAGCGCATGGTGCTGCTGCAAAGCATTGACAGCAACTGGCGCGACCACCTGAGCGCGCTGGACTACCTGCGCCAGGGCATCCACCTGCGCGGCTACGCCCAGAAGCAGCCCAAGCAGGAGTACAAGCGCGAGGCTTTCGAGCTGTTTGGCCAGATGCTCGATGCGGTCAAGAATGAAGTCACCAAAATCCTCATGACGGTACGCATCCAGTCCAACGAAGAAGCCGCAGCGGCTGCCGCCGATTTGGAAAACCGCGCCGAGCACATCAGCAACGTCACCTACACCGCACCCACCGAGACCGGCGGGGTGGAAATCAAGGTGGACGAAACCACGATGCCGATCCAGGTGCCCCGCGTCGGCCGCAACGAGCCCTGCCCCTGTGGCAGTGGCAAGAAATACAAACAATGCCACGGCAAGCTGGCCTGATCCCCGAAAGAACACCATGGCCGTCAATCTGTCTGCCCCCAACCCCGCCGAATTGTTCCCGATTGCCGGTGTGCGCATCGGCGTCACCGAAGCGGGAATCCGCAAGGCCCATCGCAAAGACCTGAGCGTGGTGCTGATCGACGACGGCGCCTCGGTGGCCGGTGTCTTCACGCAGAACCGCTTTTGCGCGGCCCCAGTGCAGTTGTGCCGCGAACACCTGGCAAGGGGTGAGGGCATCCGCGCCATGCTGATCAACACCGGCAACGCCAATGCCGGCACCGGTGCAGACGGTCTGGCGCGGGCTTTGCACACTTGTGAGACGCTGGCTGACAAGCTGGGTTTGGCCAAACAACAGGTGCTGCCGTTTTCCACCGGGGTCATCATGGAAACCCTGCCCATCGAGCGCATCGAAGCCGGACTGGATGCCGCCATTCAAGACGCCCGTGCCGACCATTGGCTGCGGGCGTCGGAAGCCATCATGACCACCGACACCCTGCCCAAGGCCTTTGGTGCGCAGGTCATGATCGACGGCGCCTTGGTCAGCATCACCGGCATCAGCAAGGGCGCCGGCATGATCCGCCCCAACATGGCGACCATGCTGGGTTTCATGGCCACCGACGCCCGTGTCAGCCAGGGGCTGATGCAGCAGTTGGCCACCGAGCTGGCCGAGGGCTCGTTCAACCGCGTCACGGTCGATGGCGACACCTCGACCAACGATTCCTTTGTGGTGATTGCCACCAACCAGGCGGCCCATGCCCCGATCACCGCGCTGGACAGCCCCGCGGGCCAGGCGCTCAAGGCCGCCATGCTGGGTGTGGCGCGCCAACTGGCGCAAGCCATTGTGCGCGACGGCGAGGGTGCCACCAAGTTCATCACTGTCCAAGTTGAAGGCGGCAAGACCCAGGCCGAGTGCCGTCAGGTGGCTTATGCGATTGCGCATTCGCCGCTGGTCAAGACCGCCTTTTTCGCCAGCGACCCCAACCTGGGCCGCATTCTGGCCGCCGTCGGTTATGCCGGCATCACCGACCTGGACCAGACCGGCATTGACCTGTACCTGGACGAGGTGCTGGTGGCTGTCAAGGGCGGGCGCAACCCGGATTACCGCGAGGAAGACGGCCAGCGCGTCATGAAGCAGGCCGAGATCACGGTGCGCGTGGTGCTGGGCCGGGGCCACGCGGCAGACACCGTGTGGACCTGCGACCTGAGCCACGACTATGTCACGATCAATGCCGATTACCGCTCATGAACGCGAGTTTCGAGCATTTGCTGCTGCGCGCCGAGCAGCTCATCACCCGCATTGAAGCGGTGCTGCCGCAAGCCGTGGCGCAGCCCGACTGGACGACATCGAGCGCCTTTCGCTACCGCAAGCGCAGTTCGGGCCGCGCCACGCTGGAGCCGGTGCGTCATGTCGGCGCGATGGCCTTGGCCGACCTCAAAGAGATCGAGCCGCAAAAGGAAAAAATCCACCGCAACACGCGCCAGTTTGTGCAGGGCCAGCGCGCCAACAATGTGCTGCTGACGGGCGCACGCGGCACCGGCAAGTCGTCGCTGATTCGCGCCTGCCTGAATGAATTTGCGGCCCAGGGCCTGCGCCTGATCGAGGTCGACAAGGCCGACCTGACCGACCTGCCTGACATCGTCGACCTGGTGTCGGAGCAGCCCTACAAGTTCATCGTGTTTTGCGATGACCTGAGTTTTGACGAGGGCGAGTCCGGCTACAAGGCGCTCAAGTCGATTCTGGACGGTTCGGTGGCCGCCACCACCGCCAATGTGCTGATTTACGCCACCAGCAACCGGCGCCATTTGCTGCCCGAATACATGAAGGAAAACCTCAGCTACACCCACACCGCCGACGGCGAGGTGCACCCAGGCGAGGGCGTGGAAGAAAAAATATCACTCTCCGAGCGCTTCGGCTTGTGGGTGAGTTTTTACCCGTTTTCGCAGGACGAGTATCTGACCATCGTGGCCCAGTGGCTGGGCGCCATGGGGGTCTCGGCAGCGGCCATCGCCGTAGCGCGCGCCGAGGCCCTGGTGTGGGCGCTGGAGCGGGGTTCGCGCAGCGGCCGGGTCGCTTACCAGTTTGCCCTGGACTACGCCGGCCAGCATGCTGTGGCGGCATGAGCCAGGCTGACGAGTCGGCCACTGTGCTGGTCGCCGATGGTGCGTTGCCGCGCGTCGGTGGCGCCGACCGCGCCGTGGTCGATGTGGCGGTGGGCGTGTTGATCCGACCCGATGGCGATTTTCTGCTGACCTCGCGCCCCGCTGACAAGGTCTACGCCGGTTACTGGGAATTTCCCGGCGGCAAGTTCGAGCCGGGCGAGTCGGTGCAGCAGGCGCTGCAACGCGAACTGCAGGAAGAACTCGGCATTCACATCGAGCAGATTGAACCCTGGCGCCAGGAGCTGGTGGACTACCCGCACGCCTTGGTGCGCCTGCATTTTTGCAAGGTCTGGGCTTGGTCGGGCGAGTTGCAGATGCGCGAGGCCCAGTCGTTCGCCTGGCAGCGTTTGCCCGTGTCGGTGAGCCCGGTGTTGCCCGGCACGGTGCCGGTGCTGCAGTGGCTGGCTGACGAACGTGAAAAAGAATCGTCATTGCGAGCCAGCCGTATTCGACCCGATACCGTACGCGGACCTTGAACCAGCGCCGTCATCGCGAGGCCGCAGGCCGTGGCGATCCATGCCTTCGGAAGTCATGGATTGCCCCGTCGCTACGCTCCAATGACGATTTCTTTAGGATTCCGGGTGATTTCGTACCATGAGTCTATTCTGGCAAAAAATCTTCCGGCGGCGCCGCTGCCGGCACGGCAAATTGCTCGCTGGCCCAGGCGCCGAGGTCGATCTGTTTGCAGCGCTCGCTGCAAAACGGCCGATAAGGGTTGCTGGCCGCATAGACACTGGCACCGCCACAGCCCGGGCAGCTCACGATCTTCACGGGAACTTTGGTTTGTGGGTCAGTGCCGCTCATGCGCACAAGGCCAGCTCCAGGCTGACATCTTCGTTGATGGCTTGCAGCCGGTTGTCTTCACTCTGGTGCAGCAGCCGCACCGACACCATCAGCCGGTTGCCGCTGATTTCAGGCACCAGTTCCAGGGTCTCATCGAGCGCCAGCCGCAGCAGTAAAAAGGTGCGTCCCTGGGGCAGGCTTTGTTGCAGCTGGCCGTTGTTGACGATGACTTTTTGCGGTGCGCCGGAGCCGCGCAACAACTTGAGCAAGACGTGCACGGCATCGGCCATGGGCTTCAGCGATCCTGCCCATTGCTGTAGCTGGGCTTGCCGAAAAGCAGGGGGCTTGTGCTGCCAGGCGTGGTAGGCGGGCAGATCAAAGCCGCAGGTGCCACCCGGAATGACGATGCGATTGCGAATCGCCATCAGCCAGTCGTTTTCGGTGAGGGTCTGTCCCACCTTGCCTGGCAGGCTGTTCAGGGCCTCAAAGCACTGGTCCAGTTGCTGGATCACTTTATCGAGCGCTTCCTCGGCAATGGCCGGATTGCCTCGGTAATTGTCAAGGGTATGTTTTTGCCGGTCGAGGTCTTTGAGCAGATCGGATTTGAGGTCGGCGCGCGTGCTGACTTCGAGGATTTCGAACAGGCTTGCCAGCGCAAAGTGGTGGTCGATGGCATCCACGCGCGGCAACAGCTGTTGCAAGTGGATGAAGAGATGCTCCAGTCGCAAATAGGTGCGAATGCGTTCTTGCAGTGGGTATTCGTAAAGGATCACGCTTGGGTTCAATCGGTCAGTGGGCTGATTCTAATGATAGCTTGAAGCGCGGCGCCAGCATCGCCACTTCGGTGCTTAAGCCCTGAAGCGTCAGGCCGTCGTTGAAAATCACGCTGTCGGCGGCCTGCAAACGGCGCAGGCGCTGGCTTTGGGCCGCGATGATGGCTTCGACCGCCGCACGTGTCAACCCGTTGCGCGCCATCACGCGCGTGATCTGCGTTTCTGGCAGGCAATCCACTACCAGCACATGGTCCACCTTTTGCCGCCAACGGGCGGATTCCACCAGCAAGGGCACATCAAACACCAGACAGGGGTGACCCGCCTGCTCGGCGGCACCGGTCTGGCGTGTCGTTTCTTCAGCGACGAGCGGGTGGATGATGGCTTCCAGGTTTTTCTTGGCACCAGGGTCGGTGAAGGCCAGCGCACGCATGCGGTCGCGGTTCAGCGCGCCCTCTGGCGTGACGAAGTCGGGGCCAAATTGCTGCGCAATGGCGGGCATGGCCCGGCCGCCTGGGGCCGTGAGCTGGCGGGCGATGGCGTCGGCATCGATGACGGCGGCGCCCAGCCGGGCCAGCAGCGCCGCCACGGTGCTTTTGCCGCTGCCAATGCCGCCGGTCAACCCGACATGAAACGGTGTGCCCACGTTTTACAGGCCGACAGCCTGGAGCATGGCGCTGGGGCCGGCCAGCAGGGCCGTCAGGCCCGCACCTGCCAAAAACGGACCAAAGGGCACATAGCCGCCCTCGCGCAGATTTTTCGAGAACTTCATGGCGATACCCACCACGGCGCCGATCACCGAAGCCATCAGAATGATGGGAATGAGGGCTTGCCAGCCGAACCAGGCGCCCAGGGCGGCAAAGAGCTTGAAGTCGCCATAACCCATGCCCTCCTTGCCGGTGACCAGCTTGAAAGCCCAGTACACCCCCCAGAGCGACAAGTAGCCGCCCACGGCGCCCCAGAAGGCATCGTTCAGGGTGACACTGCCCAGTTGCAGGGCGGCCAGCGCCAACCCCGCCCACAGCAGCGGCAGCGTGAGGTCGTCGGGCAACAGGGTGGTGTCCCAGTCAATCATGCCGAGTGCCACCAGCGCCGCACAAAAGCCGCACCAGGCCAGGCCGGTGGCGGTGGCGCCCCATTGCCAGCCGCACCACAGGAACAGCAGGCCGGTGGCCAGCTCCACCAGCGGGTAGCGCAGGCTGATGCCCGCCTGGCAATGGCGGCAGTGCCCGCGCAGCACCAGGTAGCTCAGCACCGGAATGTTTTCAAACCAGGCCAGCTGATGGCCGCAACTTTGGCAGCGCGAGCGCGGCACGAGCAGGCTGAAGGGCGCTTTTTCCGGCAGGTTTTTTCCCTGCATGTCGGCGCATTCGGCCTGCCACCGGGCTTCGAGCATGACCGGCAGGCGGTAAATGACGACGTTGAGAAAGCTGCCGATCAGCAGCCCCAGAAGACCCAGCAGGCTGGCGTCCAGTCCTTGTAGTGCCACCATCACACCACCTGGCCGAGTTTGAAGATGGGCAGGTACATGGCCACCACAATGCCACCAATGACGGTGCCCAGAATCACGATGATGATGGGTTCCATCAGGCTCGAGATACCCGCCACCATGTCATCCACTTCCGCTTCATAGAAGTCGGCCGACTTGCCCAGCATATGGTCGATGGAGCCCGATTCTTCGCCAATGGCACACATTTGCAGCACCATCGACGGGAACAGGTTGACGTTGGTCATGGCCTGTGTGAGCGCCGTGCCGGTGGAGACTTCCTGCTGAATCTTGATGGTGGCCAGCTCATACACCGAGTTGCCTGACGCACCCCCCACCGAGTCCAGCGCCTCGACCAGCGGCACGCCGGCGGCGAACATGGTGGACAGGGTTCGCGTCCAGCGGGCAATGCACGACTTGTCCACCAGCACGCCAAAGATGGGTAATTTCAGCATGATGCGGTCCATGATGAGCTGCATCTTCTTGTTGCGCCGCCAGGCTTGCATGAAAAAATAAATCGTGCCGCCAATGCCGCCAAAAATAAGCCACCAGTACTGCACAAAAATTTCGCTCATGGCGATCACCACCAGGGTGGGGCCGGGCAGGTCGGCGCCAAAATTGGAAAATACCTCCTTGAAGGCGGGCACCACAAAAATCATGATCACGGCAGTCACGACAAAAGCCACGACCAGCACCGAGATGGGGTACATCAGGGCGGACTTGATCTTGGACTTCATGGCCTCGGTTTTTTCCATGTACACCGCCAGCCGGTCCAGCAACTGGTCCAGGATGCCGGCGGCTTCGCCGGCCTCGACCAGGTTGCAATACAGGTTGTCAAAGTAGAGCGGGTATTTGCGAAACGCCACGCTCAGCGAGGTGCCGGTTTCCACGTCACTGCGGATGTCGTTGAGCAGCCGGGTCACACGCGGGTTGGGGTTGCCCCGGCCGACAATGTCAAAGGCCTGCAGCAGCGGCACACCGGCTTTCATCATGGTGGCCAACTGGCGCGTGAAAATGGCCATGTCCTTGGGCTTGATGGCCTTGCCTGCGCTCATGCGCCGTTTTTTGATCTTGAGGGGCATGATGCCCTGGCGCCGCAAGGTCGACTGCACCTGGTTTTCGCCCGCCGCACGGGATTCCCCTCGCACCTGTTTGCCGTTGCGGTCCTTGCCCTCCCATTCAAAGACAAATTCCTTGGTGGCTTTTGTTTTTTCGGTTGCCATAAAGTTGTTGAAAGCTTGGGTTAGGGGTTGCTGCGAGTGCAGCCGCGTTTCAGCAAATCAGGCGCTATTTTCACTTTTTTCAAGTCCTGCTTGTGGAACTTGCTGAAAGCGGCGCATGGCGGTTGTTTTCAGGCCACGTCAGGGGCCAGCACCTGTCCCAGAAAAACGCCGATGTCCACCACTTCGCGCGGGTGCAGGCTGTGCGGCATCGGGTAGCTGTGCCACTGCACCGGGTAACCCAGATGGGTCAGCAGGTCGCGACTGGCTTCGCCGCGGGCCGGGACCACCACCGGGTCCTGCTTGCCGTGCGCCATGAAGATGGGGGTGTGGGCGTTGGCGGCGCTGCGCTCTGCAGCAAATTGCGCGGCCAGCGGCAGGTAGCCCGACAGCGCCACGATGCCGGCCAAGGTCTGGGGAAAGCGCAGCCCGGTGTGCAGCGCCATGGCACAGCCTTGCGAGAAGCCCGCCAGAACAATGCGGCTGGCCGGGATGCCGCGTGCCATTTCCCGCTCGATCAGCGCCGTTATGGCTTGCTCCGAGGCGCGAATACCTGCCGCGTCCTGGCGGTCGATGAGGTCGGCGCCAAGAATGTCGTACCAGGCTGGCATCACATAACCGCCATTGAGGGTGACCGGGATCGAGGGCGCATGCGGAAAGATGAAACGGATGGCGGGGCAGCCAGACAGGTCGAGCTCGGGCACCAGCCCGGCAAAGTCATGGCCGTCGGCACCCAGGCCATGCAGCCAGATGATGGCGGCGCCGGGTTGGGGTGCGGTCTCGATCTGAATGTGGGGCAGCAGGGTGGTCATGCGGGTGAGGATCAGTGGGGGGTGAAAGGGCTTGTCAGGACAGCAGCGCCTGGGCAAATTCGCGGGCGTTGAAGGTTTCCAGGTCTTCCAGTTTTTCGCCCACACCAATGAAATACACGGGGACGGGCCGTTCGCGTGCAATGGCTGCCAGCACGCCCCCCTTGGCGGTGCCGTCGAGCTTGGTCACGATCAGGCCGGTCAGACCCAGGGCGTCGTCAAAGGCTTTCACCTGCGTCAGGGCGTTTTGACCGGTGTTGCCGTCGATCACCAGCAGCACCTCATGGGGCGGCGTGGCCAGGCTGCGCTCGTCTGACGAGCTGGCGTCCGGGTTGTCCATTGCCGGACCGGCTTTTTGAATCACGCGCTTGATCTTGACCAGTTCCTGCATCAGGTGCAACTGGGTGGGCAGGCGTCCGGCGGTGTCGACCAGCACCACGTCACGGCCACGCGCCTTGCCGGCACTGACCGCATCAAAGGCCACGGCAGCCGGGTCGCCGCCTTCCTGGCTGATGATGTCCACCGCCGTGCGGTCAGCCCACACCCCCAGCTGCTCGCGCGCCGCCGCCCGGAAGGTGTCGGCAGCGGCCAGCAACACGCTGGCATGGTTGACGGCCAGATGCCGTGTGAGTTTGCCAATCGACGTGGTCTTGCCCGCGCCATTGACCCCGGCCACCATGATCACGGTGGGTTTGAAGCGGCCGATGACCAGCGATTTTTGCAGCGGTGTCAGCAGCTCGGTGAGGGACTCGATCAGCAGCGCCTTGACCGCCGCCGGGTCCGTGGCTTTGTTGTCCTTGACGCGGCGTTTCAGGTCTTGCAGCAGTTGCTCGGTCGCCTTGACCCCGGTGTCGGCCATCAGCAGGGCTGTCTCGAGGTCTTCGTACAGCGCATCGTCAATTTGGGTGCCGGTGAACACCGTGGCAATGCTGCTCCCGGTTTTCCGCAGACCCGCCTTGAGCTTGTCGATCCAGGAGGTGCGCTCGGGCGCCGGCGCGGGTTCTGGCGCCAAAGCCAGGCCGGGCGCCACGGCGGGGCGCGCGGGTGCGGCGTCAGCCACGGGCACCACGGCAGGCCGGGCCGGCGCCTCCAGGGTTGATGGCGCGGCGACAGGGGGCGGAGCAGGGGGCTTTTTTCTGAAGAAACTGAACATTTTTTGGTTCGTGGTATCACTGCATTCTATGAAACACAACGCACCTACTTTGAACCCTCGAAACATGCGCCATTTTGGCGCGGCCTGCCTGCTCTGGGCCGCCCTGTCAACGGCCGGCGCCCAGCCCTCCACCTCGCCCGCAGCGAGCACCGCCCTCCAGGCGCAGCAGTTCACGCTGGCCAATGGCATGAGCCTGATCGTCAAACCCGACCGGCGCGCACCCACGGCCGTGCACATGCTGTGGCTGCGGGCCGGGTCGATGGACGAGGTGGATGGCAGCTCGGGTGTGGCGCACGTGCTGGAACACATGTTGTTCAAGGGCACGCCGACTGTGCCCGTGGGCGAGTTTTCGCGAAGGGTGGCCGCCCTGGGCGGGCGCGACAACGCGTTCACCAGCCTGGACTACACCGGCTACTACCAGCAAATCCCGGCTGCCCGGCTGGCCGATGTGATGGCGCTGGAAGCAGACCGCTTTGCCAATAACCAGTGGTCTGACGACGAGTTCAGGAAGGAGCTCGAGGTGGTCAAGGAAGAGCGCCGCATGCGCACCGAAGACGACCCCCAGGCGCTCATGAACGAAGCCTTGCATGCGGCTGTTTTTGTGGCCTCGCCCTACCGCCGCCCGATTGTGGGCTGGATGAGCGACCTGGAGTCGCTCAAACCCGAGGATGCCCGCGCTTACTACCAACGCTGGTATGTGCCGGCCAATGCTGCCGTGGTGGTGGCCGGTGATGTGGATGTGGCCGAGGTGCGTCGCCTGGCTGAAAAGTACTACGGGCACATTCCCGCGCGGGCGCTGCCCGAGCGCAAGCCGCGTGTGGAACCTGTGCAAACCGGCCTGAAGCGCCTCGCTTTCAAGGCGCCGGCCGAGCAGGCCATGGTGGCACTGGCGTTCAAGGTGCCCACCTTCCAGTCTTTTGACGGAGGTCCGGATGACAGTGAAGCGCTGGCATTGACGGTGTTGTCGGCCGTGCTGGACGGCTACAGCGGTGCCCGTCTGGCGCGCGCCCTGACCCAGGGGCCGGACCGGGTGGCCGACAGCGCCGGCGCCGATAACGGATTGTGGGGGCGTGGCCCGCAGTTGTTCATGTTGTCCGGGGTGCCCGCCCAAGGCAAGACGGCTGAACAGGTGGAGGCCGCGCTGCGCGCGCAGGTGGCGCGCATTGCCCTTGATGGCGTCTCTGAGGCCGAGCTGGCCCGTGTCAAGACCCAGTGGGTGGCCAGCGCGGTGTACAAGCTCGATTCGGTCTTCAACCAGGCCCGTGAACTGGGCACCAGCTGGGTGCAGGGTCTGCCGCTGGACGCCCATGAGCGTTTGATCGAGCGCCTGCGCGCCGTGACCGCGGAGCAGGTCAGGGCTGTGGCGGCCAAATACTTTGGCGACGACCAGTTGACCGTGGCCCAGTTGTTGCCGCAGCCTTTGAGTCAGCCCGGCAAAGCACGCGCCGCTTCGGCGGGCAGCAGGCACTAATCAAGTTCATTTCATGACCATGTTTAAAAAAATATCCCTCCAGGCGGTTTTGATCGCCCTCGTCACGATGGTGTGCCTGCCTGCCGCCATGGCCGGCATTGCCATTGAACACTGGACCCAGCCCGGTGGCGCCCAGGTGTTTCTGGTGCAAAGCCACGCCATCCCGATGCTGGATGTGCAACTTGACTTTGATGCCGGCAGCCGCCGCGACCCGCCCGGACAAGCCGGGCTGGCCAGTGTCACGGCCAGTCTGAGCGGCATGGGTGTGCGAGCCAACCCGGTGCGGGGCGAAGTGGCGCTGGACGAAAACGCGCTCGGTGAGGCCTGGGCCGACCTCGGTGCCCGTTTCGGCGCTCACGCCAGCAGCGACCGCATGAGTTTTGCATTGCGCTCGCTCACCTACCCCGACCTGCTGGCCAAAGTGGTGCAACTGGCGGCACGGCAACTGGCCGAACCGGCCTTTCCAGCAGAGATCTGGCAGCGCGAGCGCGAAACCATGATTGCCGCCATCAAGGAGGCCGACACCCGTCCGGCCACACTCGCCCAGCGTGCCTTTGACCAGGCGGTTTACGGCTCGCACCCGTATGGCTATGACACGAATGCAGCCAGTTTGCAGCGCATCGAGGTGTCGCACATGGCGGCCCTCTACCGCCAACTGATTCAGCCGTGCCGCGCCAAAGTCATGGTGGTGGGCGCCGTGACGCGGGCACAGACCGACGCGCTGGTGACCCAGCTGCTGGCCCGGCTCCCGGGTCCCGGCGACGCCGCGGCATCAGCCTGTCCGGCGCTGCCCGCGGTGGCTGAAGTGCAGCCCTTGACCCAGGCCAGCGAACAGCACATCGCCTTCGAGTCGGCACAGGCCCATGTGCTGCTGGGCCAGCCTGGCTACAAACGCAACGACCCCGACTTTTTTGCCATGTTGGTGGGCAATTACATTCTGGGTGACGGCGGTTTTGTTTCGCGCCTGACGCACGAGGTGCGGGAAAAACGCGGTTTGAGTTACAGCGTCTACAGCTACTTTGCGCCCGGCCTGCATGCGGGCGCCTTCACCATTGGCCTGCAGACCCGCCCCGACCAGGCCGATCAGGCTTTGCAGCTGTCACGCGAAGTACTTGCCCGTTTTGTGGCCGATGGACCGACCGAGGCTGAGCTGCAGGCCGCCAAAAACAACCTGATTGGCGGCTTTGCCCTGCGCCTGGACAGCAACCGCAAGCTGCTCGACAACGTGGCCAACATCGCCTGGAACAACTTGCCGCTCGACTATCTGGACACCTGGACACAACGCGTGCAGAGCATCACCGCGGCCGATATCCGGGCGGCATTTCAGCGCAAGCTGCAGCCCGACAGGATGGTGACCGTGGTGCTCGGTGGTCCCGTGAGCGACCGCTAGCGAGGGTCCGGCACGGGTTTCCGCGGGTAAGATGCTGGCATGAAGCGAGCTCCCTCTGAAACCAAAAATAGACCACCTCGTCCACCGCGTGTGCGTGCCGTGCAAAGCCACGAAGTGCGCATCATCGGCGGCCAGTACAAACGCAGCAAATTGCAGGTGGCTGACAAGCCCGGTTTGCGCCCGACACCGGACCGGGTGCGGGAAACCCTGTTCAACTGGTTGGGGCAGGACCTGAGCGGCTGGCGCTGTCTGGATGCCTTTGCCGGCACGGGTGCCCTGGGCTTTGAAGCCGCCTCACGCGGCGCCGCGCAAGTGCTTCTGGTCGAGCAGGATGCGGCGCTGGTGGCGCAACTCAAACGCGTGCAAACAGAGTTGAAGGCGGATGCCGTTCAGGTGGTACGGGGCGAGGCGGTGGCGGCGCTGCGCCATGCAACCGCTGGCGGTCTGGACCTTGTTTTTCTGGATCCACCGTTTGATTCGGTGCTGTTTGAAGCCGCCGTGCAAGCTGCGGCCCCGGCGCTGACAGCCACGGGTTTTCTGTATCTGGAAGCCCCCAAACGCTGGTCTGACGAGCAACTGCAGGCGCTGGGTTTGCAACTGCACCGCCACCTCAAGGCGGGCATGGTGCACGCGCATTTGCTCAAGCGTCTCGAACCGGCGGCGGCCTCAGCGGGTCGATAATGCCCGCATGACAACTGAAATACACGATTTGCCATGGCCAACGATTTGATCGCCGTTTATCCGGGTACCTTTGATCCGATCACCCTGGGCCACGAGGACGTGGTGCGCCGCGCGGCCCAGTTGTTTGGTCATGTGATTGTGGCGGTGGCCGCCGGGCACCATAAAAGGGCCATGTTTTCACTGGCAGAACGACTCGAGATGGCGCGTGAGGCGGCCAAGCCTTACCCTGGCGTGCGAGTGGCAAGTTTTGACGGTTTGATGCGCGACTTTGTGGTTTCATGCGGCGCCAAGGCGATGGTGCGGGGCCTGCGCGCGGTGACCGATTTTGATTACGAATTTCAATTGGCAGGCATGAACCGCAGCCTGATGCCAGATGTTGAAACCGTGTTTTTGACCCCCGGCGACAAGTACCAGTTTATTTCCAGCACCTTTGTGCGTGAAATTGCCACCCTGGGTGGCGAAGTGGATAAATTTGTCTCACCGGCAGTCAACCAGCGACTGCTGGAAAAAGTAAGCCGCCTGGCCGGCAGAACCCCTTGAATTTTTGGAGAAAACATGAAGATACTTTTGCCTTTTGATGGTTCGGCGATGGCTCTGGAAGCGGTGCGTTTCGTCATTCGCATGGCGGCCGATGGCCTTGACACAAGTGTGGTGCTGGCCAATGTGCAGGAGCCTGCCAGCCTGTATGAACTGATGGTGGCGCACGACCCGGAGGTGATCGAGCAGGCCAGCGCGGCGGCCGGAACCAACACCTTGCAAGCCGCGCGGGTGCTGCTGGATGCAGCCGGGCTGGCTTACGAGCAGGAGGTGGCCTCGGGTGATCCGGCGCATACGCTGGTGGACATTCTTGAAAACTACGGCTGCGATCTGGTGGTGATGGGGGCCAGTGGCACCAGTGCCTTGCGCAGCGCACTGTTGGGTTCGGTTTCCAATGAAGTGCTGCATGCCGCCGGGGTTCCGGTGATGATTGTCAAGGGTGCCAAGCAAGACAATGTTGACACCGCGGAATAAGCCAAACTTTTAAAATCAGGGCTTGTTTACTTTTGTCTGATTGCGCTTATGGCCCTGTTGATCACCGACGAATGCATCAACTGCGATGTCTGCGAGCCGGAATGTCCCAATGATGCCATTTACATGGGGCCGGATATCTATGAGATCGACCCCGCCAAATGTACCGAGTGTGTAGGCCACTTCGATGAGCCGCAATGTGTCCAGGTGTGCCCGGTGA
Source organism: Rhodoferax sp. (assembly GCA_023231075.1). Lineage (GTDB taxonomy): Bacteria > Pseudomonadota > Gammaproteobacteria > Burkholderiales > Burkholderiaceae_C > Rhodoferax. The sequence goes on along the minus strand of JALNWC010000031.1, from coordinate 50 downwards.
ACTGTATTCCGGTCAATCCGGACTTTGTCGAAGACAAGGACACCTTGTGG